>JBFJHN010000212.1:0-5408 GCA_041613275.1 Candidatus Krumholzibacteriia bacterium
GCGTCCAGGAGCGCCTCGCGCGAGCCAAACGCACGGCATCGGTGCGCGCGCGCGGTTTCGGCGGCAACGGCTTCGTCGACGTCGTACACGCCTACGAGATCGAGAGCGTCGAGCTCCGCGTAGATGCGCGCGTGTTCGCGCCCCAGGTGTCCGGTGCCGATGACGCCAACGCGCACGACAGGGCCTCCCCGTGGACGCTCGTGCAGCTCAGGTGGTGATGCCGCGCTCGGAGGACACGACGAAATCGAGGAGCGTGCGGACGTCGTCGTGCGCGCCGATTTCGCTGCGCACGCGCTCGACGGCCTGCGAAACGTTGAGGTTCGAGCGGAACAGGATGCGGTACGCCTTCTTGAGCATCGCGCGCCGATCCTCGTCGAAGCCGTTGCGCTCGAGGCCCACCGTGTTCAAGCCCACCAGGCGCAGCGGATGTCCGGCGGCGCGCGTATACGGTGGCACGTCCTTCGGCACACGGCAACCGCCGCCGATGATGGCGTAGCGACCGATGCGCACGAACTGGTGCACCGGGGTCACGCCGCCGATGATGGCGCCTTCGAACACCTCCACGTGTCCGGCGAGGTTCACCGAGTTCGCCAGGATGACGCGCGAGTGCAGCACGCAGTTGTGCGCCACGTGGGAGTAGGCCATGAGCAGGTTGCCGTCCCCCACCACCGTGGCCTCGCCCTCGACGCAGGCGAGATTGACCGTGGCGTACTCTCGGATGACGTTGTCGTCCCCGATGCGCAGGAACGTGGTCTCGCCGCGGAACTTGAGATCCTGGGGCACGCCTCCGAGCGCGGCTCCGTGGAAGATGCGATTGCGACGCCCCACGGTCGTGTTGCCCTCGATGACCGCGTGCGCACCGATGCGCGTGCCGCTGCCGATGCGCACGTTGGGCCCGATGACGGAGTACGGGCCGATGACGACGTCGTCGCCGACCTCGGCTTCCGGATGCACGACCGCTGTCGAATGGATGTCGAGCATCATGTCCTCTCGATCAGCGTGGACAGCAGGATGGCCTCGGCAACGAGCTCGCCGTCGACGAACGCCTTGCCCTCCATCTTGCACATCGTTCCGCCGAAGCGCAGCAGCTGGAGCTCGAACCTCAGCTGATCGCCGGGTCGCACGGGCTTGCGAAAACGCGCCTTGTCCATGCCCGTGAAATACATCAGCCAGCGCTTGGGGTCGTCCACCGCGTTGAGGAGCAGAACGCCTCCGCACTGGGCCATGGCCTCGATGATGAGAACGGCCGGCATGACGGGGTGACCGGGAAAGTGTCCCTGGAAGAAAGGCTCGTTGAAGGTGACGTTCTTGATGCCGACGATCCGTTTCCGGTCCTCGAACTCGGTGATCCGATCGATGAGCAGAATCGGATACCGGTGCGGCATGATTTCAAGGATGTCGTGGATGTCGAACACGCCCTTGCGTCCCTCCCTCGAAGTCTTCTTGGCGCTCGGGGTCTCCAGCAGACGACGCACGAACTCCGCGTTGGTGCGGTGTCCGGAGCGCACTGCGATCACGTGCGCGCGCAAGGGGCGGCCGAGCAGCGTGAGATCCCCGACCAGATCGAGGATCTTATGCCGAACGAACTCGTCTGCAAAGCGCAGCGGCTCGTCGTTGACGATGCGCTCGCCGTCCACGACCACGGCGTTGTCCAGCGTGCCGCCGCGGATGAAGCCGAGGTCCCGCAGCTGCACCACGTCTTCCATGAGCGCGAACGTCCGCGCCGGGGCGATCTCTTCGGCGAACGTCTCCGGCTCCACGTCGAACGAAGCCTGCTGGGTGCCAATGACCGGATTGTCGTAGTGGATCGTGAAGCTGATGCGCAAGCCGTCGTGCGGCACCGCCGTGAGCTCGATGTCCCCCTCGCGCAGCGTGACCGGTTCCTGGAGCTCCAGCGGCTGTCGGGGTTGCGTTTGCGCGTGCAGGCCAGCTTCGCGCAGCGTCTCGACGAACGGCCGGCAGCTGCCGTCGCTCGGCTCGCCCGGCTCGTCGCTGTCCAGCTCGATGTACAGGTTGTCGATGCCCAGCCCGGCCACGGCAGCCAGCACGTGCTCCACGGTGTGGATGCGCACCCCATCGCGCTCGAGCGTGGTGTTGCGTGGCACGTCCATCGACTTCGGCACGTACGCGACATGCGCCGGGATCTCGAGCGGTGGATCCTTGTCGATACGCCGGAACACGATGCCCGTCCCTTCGGGGGCGGGCTTGAAGGTCATGCGGGTCTCGGCGCCGGTGTGCAGACCGACTCCCCGCACCGCGCACTCACGCGCGAGGGTCGTCTGACTTCCGATCACCTGAGTCTCCCTGCGCCTCGAGCGCATCCAAGCGGCGGCGCAGGTCACGCACGGTCTCCAGCATGCCCGGGAGCCGTGAGAGTGCCGCTCGTTGGCGCAGCTCGGTGGCGTGTTCCGTGGCCGGGTAGCCGGAAACCTTGTGCTTCGGGGCGATCGACTTGCTGACGCCGCTCTGGGCGCCCACCATCACCTGATCGCCGATGCGGATGTGTCCGACCAGACCCACCTGCCCGGCCAGGGTGACGCCGTTGCCGATCTCGGTGCTGCCCGACACACCCACCTGCGCGCAGAGCACGCTGCTTTCTCCGATCTTCACGTTGTGCGCGATCTGCACCAGGTTGTCGATCTTGGTGCCGCGGCCAATGCGCGTGACGCCCGTGGTCGCGCGGTCGATGCACGCGTTGGCGCCGATCTCCACGTCGTCGCCGATCTCGACGGTGCCGACGTGAGGAATCTTGTGCAGCAGCCTGCCGTTCGGCACGTAGCCGAAGCCGTCGCCGCCCAAGACCGCGCCCGGATGCACGATGACGCGGTCTCCCAGGCGTACGTCCTCGCGGATGGTGACGTTGGGATAGATGAGACAATCCGCTCCCACGCGCGCGTCACGCAGAATCACCGTGCCCGGAAGGATGGTGCTGCGGTCCCCGACCTCGACGCCCTCTTCGAGGACCACGTTGGCGCCGATGGCCACGTCCACGCCCAAGCGCACGCTGTCGTCGATCACCGCGGTCGGGTGGATGGCGCGCGCACACAGCGGCTTGCCGGCGTCGGCGAACTTTCGCAGGACGATCGTGAAAGCGAGCGCCGGATCGTCGACGCGCACTGCGGGAATGTCGACGGGCTCGTCACGTCGCACCAGCACGGCTGAGGCACGCGTGTCGCGGAGCTTCTTGCGATAGCGACCATGTGCCAGGAAGGTCAGGTCGCCGGGCCCAGCGTCCTCGATGCCGGCCACGCCCGACACGAGCGGGTCGTCGCTCCCAGCGGGATCGCCGCCGACCAAGGTGGCAATTTCGGAGAGTCGCAGGCAAACCGGTTCTACACGCGGCTTGCGCGTTAGCGCGACCGTTTTGTTCACGCTCATGGAAGACCTCGAGATCGGCGGGTGGCCCGCACAGGTGACGCCTCGAACGCCGTCATTCGCCGGCGTTGAGACGATCGATGACCTTCTGGGTTAGGTCCACGCCGGGTGCGGCGTAGGCAATTCCCAAGTTCGAGCTGTCGAAGATCATCGTGAACTTCTCTTGCTCGCCCAATTCGTTGATGATCTCTTGCACACGATCGAAAATTGGACGGAGCAACTCTTCGTTCTTGCGCGCGGCCTCACCACTCGGACCGAAGATCTGCTGGTAATACTGCTCGAGTTCGCGACGTCGCGTTTCCAGCTCGGTGAGCTTTTCACGCTTCTTTTCGTCGCTGAGCATGAGCTCCTGGGCCTTGAAATCTTCTTCCATGGCTTTGAGCTCTCGCGAGCGCGAATCCAGCTCCTGGTTCCACGCCTCACGCTGCTTCTCGAACTGCGTCTCGGCGTCGCGGTATCCGCTGAAGGACCGCACCACCGCTTCCGTATTCACGTAGCCCAGCTTGATCTCCTGTGCCGCGAGCGGCCGGGCCATGGCCGCCGCAACCAAGCTCAGGATGGTCGCAGAAAGAATCCGAAATAGCAAGTGACGCTTCATGTTCCGCACTTCCTGTCCATGGTTCGGGAGCGTTCGGGACCGAGTGCGGCCCCATCCTTCCAGACTGGGCGTGACGCTCGGGAATCATTGCGATCAGAAGAGGTTGCCGAATCGGAAATGGAATTTCCAGCCATCGTCGTCGCGGCCGAGCGTGTCGACGCGGTCGAAGCCATAGGCGTAGTCCAGGCCCAGGAGGCCGAGCATGGGAACCTCGACGCGGATGCCGATTCCCGCGCCCTTGCGCAAGTTCGAAAAGTCGGCTTCCCGGAACGTGTTCCACGTGTTCCCGGCGTCGAAGAAGATGCTGCCGTGCACGCGCGGGCTGAACGGATAGCGCAGCTCCGAGACGAAGATCGACATGGCCTGGCCACCCTGGAACTGCGGATTGCCCTCCGGCACGATCTGCAGCTCATCGTAACCACGGACTCCATTGAAAAAGACGCCACCCAGCCGGAAGAGCTCGTCGTTGGGGACATTGCGCCCGCGCAAGCCGCGCAGGTGTCCGAAGCGGGAGCGCAGCATGAACGTGAACTTGGAGAAACCGACGCGCTGGAACCAGGACAGCTGCACCTCGTTGCGCACGTAGTGCTCGTCACCGCCCAGGAACGTCCCCACGAGGTTGGTGCTGAACTCGGCATCGGAGCCGCGGCTCGGGAAGAAGGGATTGTCGGTCGAGTTGCGGCGCAACGTCACACCGGTGCTGAAGCGGCGGTTGCCGCTCGCCAGGAGCTCGCGTGTCGAGTCCGGGATCGAGCTGGAGAAGTCCTCGAACTTCACGCGTTCGGCGCGGTAGCGCCAGAACACCGTGGTGAAGTCGAGCACGTCCAAGCGGCGACCGACGCGCAGTGCCGCACCCGTTCGGCGCACGCGGTAGAAGCTGTTGATGTTCGTGCGACCCGTGCTGCTGAAGAGATCCAGCGTGAGCGTGGTGGGCGTGTCCATGAACCACGGCTGCGTGTAGCTGAAGTTGATGTCGTTCCTGCGCTTGCTGAACTCCCAGCGCAGCGACAGGCGCTTGCCGGTGCCGAAGAGATTGGTCTCGGCCATCTCGAAGAAGCCGGTCAGCGCGTTGACGGCGCTGTAGCCCGCGCCCGCACCCAACTGCCCGGTCTGGCGCTCGACGACGGCCAGGTCGACGTCGACGCTGCCGTCCTCGCGCGGACGGATCCCTTCGGGCGGGATGTTCACGTCGTCGAAGAAGCCCAGCTGGAAGACCTCGCGCAGCGAGCGCGTCAGGCGTGAGCGGTCGAAGGTGTCGCCGGGCAGCAGGACGAACTCACGCAGGATGACCTTGTCCTGCGTCTTGGTGTTGCCGACGATGCGCACATGGTTGAGGCGCGCCTGCTGGCCCTCCTGCAGCTGGTACTCGACGTCGACGACTTGGTCACTCACGTCGCGCGTGGGCGTGGCCGTGAAGTAGAAGTAGCCCTTGTCC
>JBFJHN010000213.1:0-5407 GCA_041613275.1 Candidatus Krumholzibacteriia bacterium
GGACGCAAGCTGACTGCCAGAGTCCAGATCGGCCGCAAATCCGCTCTGGGGGCTGCCTTGCGACCCGCCCAGAATGCGTGCTAGCATGCTCCTTGATCCGGCTCACGCTCTCTCAACCCCCGATCACTGTGGCATCTAGGACCCAGGTGGAGGCCATGAACCGCGCTGTGGAGCCCTATCTACGGCTGACAGAGGTCGCGCACGGCTTCACTGCCTCCCGCGTCTTGCAGGTGGCTGTGGAACTCGATGTGTTCTCGAAGCTGGCAAACGAGGGCAAGACCGCGGCCCAGCTCTCCACCCTGCTTCACGTCCACCCCGGGGCCCTGGAGCTGTTCCTGAACGCGTTGACGTCGTTGGGCTTCCTCCGCAAGGAGGCGGAGCGCTTCTACGACACGCCGATCAGTCACACCTACCTGTCGAAGGCCGGCCCCAAGTATCTCGGGCACCTCATTCGGCATCAGGCCCGAACTTGGGACGATTGGGGCCGCCTCGAAGAGGCCGTGCGAACGGGCAAGTCGGTTCGCAAGACGAAGATGTATCAGGATTCGCCCAAGGAACTCGACCTTTTTGTGCGTGGGATGCACGGACTCGCAATCGCGCGCGGTGACGCGCGTTGGTTGGCGCGCGCCATCCCGCTGCGGCGCTGCCGCAAGCTGCTCGACGTCGGCGGTGGACCGGGCACCTACTCCGCCATGTTCTGCCGCGCCAACCGCTCTCTCCAGGCAACCGTCCTGGACCTGCCGGCCACGCTCAAGATCACGCGCCGCATCCTGCGCGAGTTCGACATGACGGGGCGCGTCTCGACGATGTCCGGGGACTACCGGACCGACAAGATCAAGGGCGCTCCGTACGACGTGGCCCTCGTTTCGAACATCGTGCATGCCGAGGACGAGGCCACCAACCGGCAGATCCTGCGCAACGTGTACGAGGCGCTCACACCCGGTGGAATTCTGATCCTCAAGGACCACATCATGAACGCCGACCACACGCAGCCACAGAACGGTGCGTTGTTCTCGTTGGAGATGCTGCTGGGGACGCCGGGACGCACCTACAGCTTCGACGAGATCGCGGCGTGGCTGGCCAAGATCGGCTTCCAGGACAGTGTCGAGGTTCCGATCGAGTCGCCGGCGAACGTCTCGCTGGTCCTGGCCCTGCGACCGGGCAAGCGCCCGCTCATGGTGTTGCCCAAGCCGGCTGCCAAGGTAGAGCCCAGCGAGGCCGCAGCAGAAGCGCCTGGAGACGGCAACGGCAGCGGTGCCGGCGAGCCGGTGCGCGTCGAAACCGCGCCAGACCGTCCGGCCGCGTCCAAGCGCGCCGCCAGCAGGACGAAGAGCGCGGCCAAGAGCACCGCCAAGCGCAGCGCGTCCACGGCCAAGCGCACCAAGAAGTCCGCGGGGAAGTCGGCGACGCGTGGGGCGAGCCGTTCGAACAGAAATTCGGCGCGCACGAGCCGCAAGAGCGCCTCACGCAGCAAGCGTTCGACGCCCAAGTCGCGCCCGCGCGCGCGCTGACCGCTCCATTCGAGGCGTGCGCGCGTTCGAGTCGAGAGCAGATAAAAACAAACGGCCTCCCCAAAGGGGAGGCCGTCTTGCATGGAACGGCGTGACGCTCTAGCGACGGCCGCGTGCGCGTGACGAAGAACGTGGGCTGGAGACGCTGGAGCGCGATTTCGAACTCGGACGCGAGATGCTGCTGCGCGACGAGCCCGAACGCGACGGCCGCGAAAGGCTGCTGCGTGAACGCGGCGCGCTCGGACGCGACACGGAGTGCTTCGAGCTCTTCGAACGTACCGGAGACTTCACCTGCGAGCGCTTCGAAGGACGAGGCGCCACATGCTTGGTCGGCGTCCGCGACGGTGTCACACGCTTGGACGTGGAGCGTCGCGACGGCGCCGTGTACTTCGACTCCTTGCGTGCGGGTCGCTCGACGTTCTTCGGCGGCGCGGGTGTCGAGCGCCGTGGAGAGCGCACACCCGTTTCGACGCGCTTGGCGGGTGTCGACGGAGTCACGCTGCGCGTCCGCGTCCGAGGGGCCACGCGCTCGGCCGGTGACGGCAGCGTATCGCCGTTGCGTGGGGCCGGAGCCACGGTGCGAGGCTCCGCGGCACGACGCGGCGGCGTGGGCGTGACCTCGGGGCGCTTGCGCGGCGTCGCCGCCGGGCGTGCCGTCGTGGAACGCGGCACATCCACGCGCTCGGCGGGAGACAGACGAGGTCGCGCTGAGGAACGCCGCGGTGGCGTAGCCTCCGTGGCCGCTCCTCCGGTACGCGGCGTCACGCTGGGACTGCGCCGAGTCTCGATGCGATCGTTCGGCGTGACCACGACGCCGGCGCCGCGCGTGGGCTGACGGGCGATGACTCCCCCGCCGGCAGCCACGGGCGTGGCGGTCGTTCCACGCACGACGGACAAACCGGGCTCGCGGTCCCGACGAGCGGGCCGCTTCCGTGGGTTGTAGGTCACGTAGTAATGGCTGCCGCGCCACCCATAGTAGCCGTCATGGTGACCGTAGCCGTAACCGTAGTAGTGGCCGGCGTACCAGTACGGATAATAGTAGTGGTGGTTGACGTAGTAGATCGGCCAGGGATCCCACCAATAGTAGCCCCACACGTACGGCACGCACCACCACGGCGAGTATGCCGCGCGGTACCACACGTACTCGTAGTCATCGTCTTCGCAGTCGAGGTCTTCGAACGCGGTGTCGATGAGCGCCTCGATGATGTCATCGCTCACGCCGAGCGTGTGCAGCTCGACGATGTCGTCGCCGTCGAGCTCGAAACGAAAGCACCAAGCTTGGATCTGCTTGATGACGATGCGCTCGGGAACGTTCTCGCTGGACAAACGCAGCAGCTCGTCGATGAGCTGCGCTTGGCGCTGGGCATCGTGGGCTTGCACCGAGGAGGCTCCGAGCAATCCCGCGATCGCCAGAGCGACGGCCAGGCGACGGATCATCATATTGCCTCCAAACTCGGGAATTCGTCTGCAAGAGCTACGCCCGCCCACGGGGCTCTCTGTGACTAAAGATACTGGATTTGGCGCAACTCGCATAGACTTCATTGTGCGCGTGAATGGGATTTCCGGGCGCGGTTGTTAATGATGAGCATTTTGATTGGTGTAATGAGCGGCAACCCAACGGGTGCGCGAACGAGCGAAGGGAGCAGGTCCTGGTTTCCTGGTTAACGGCCAGCGTTTTCGTCGTCGCGGTCGCCATCGCGCTGACGTTCGTGCCCCTGTTCAACACGCTGGGCTTCGAGTTCTCGGTCACGCTCGGTGCCGTGCTCGCGTACGTGTCGGGATGGCGTGCGTGCCGCGCCGCCTGGGACGCGCGCGAAACCTGGGTCGCGCATCCCGACGACGCAACGGGCGGTCGCTTTCCCGCCGCCGCGATGTTGCGACTTGCAGCAAGCAACCTGGCGTTGTGCCTCTTTCCGCTCGCGGTAATCAGCGTCAATGCGCTGCGCGTTGCCACCTGCAACTGGAACGAGGGACTGCGCTTCTATGCGCTGTTCACGCTGCCCGGAATTCTCTACGGCAGCGCCCTGGGCTTTGCGATGGGGCTGCGGTTCTCGCCGCGTTGGGCACGGCTGCTCTTCGTGCTCTGGAGCCTCGCGACCTATGTGTGGGCCTTGTGGAACGTCGTCCGCGAACCACCGATCTTCGCCTACAACGCTTTCATCGGGTTCTTCCCCGGACCGGTATACGATCGTTTGATTCCCATCTCAGAGCGCCTCGTGCTGGCTCGTGGAATCGTCGTGCTGCAAGCGCTGCTGTTCGTTCTCGTCGCAGCACTCCTGTGGGACGGGCACCGGCTGCGCCTGCGCGCCCTCTTCTTCCCATGGAACGGCATCCGCGGCACGAACGGTGCCTTGGCGCTGGTTCTCGTGGTGATTCTCGGCCTGGTCTGGGGCCATACGTCCGAGCTGGGTCTGCGCGTCGACCGCGCGACGATCCACCGCGAGCTCGGCGGCTTCATGCGCACCGAGCATTGCGACATCTACTACGACGTGGGCGCGTACCCGCCCGCGCGTGCTGCCGAGCTCGCGCGCGAGCACGAGTTCCACTATCAAGAGCTGCGCGAGTTCTTCGGGTTCGAACCCGCGGCGCGCGTCGGCAGCTACGTGTACGCCAGCCCCGAGCAGAAGAAGCGCCTCATGGGCGCGGCCGGCACGAACTTCGAAGACGCCTTGAACGACGAGTTCCACATCAACGCAGCTACGTATCCGCATCCGGTCCTGCGCCACGAGATGGCGCACATCTTCGCCGCGCACTTCTCGAGCTGGTGGCCCATTTGCCCGCTCATCGGCGTGCACGAAGGCATCGCCGTGGCGGCCGAGTGGCGCGGCGAGAGCGCGCGGCTGGGGCTGACGCCCGACGAGGCCTGTGTCGGCATGGATTCGCTGGGCGTGCTGCCCGATCTGCGACGCGCCATGAGCGCGGTGGGCTTCTGGTCGCAGTCCAGCCGCCGCGTCTACACCGCCGCGGGCTCGTTCGTGCACTACCTCGTCGAACGTCACGGCATGCCGACGTTTCGCGCCCTGTGGACGCAGCGCGATTTCACCGCCGTGTACGGGCGCGATCTCGACGCGCTGCTCGCCGACTGGCGTCGCGAGCGTCTCGATTCCATCGTGCTGACCGCGGCGCAGCTCCGGCGTGCAGAGCAGCTGTTCCGTCCCCCGGCGATCTTCGCGGTTCCCTGCGCGCACGAGCAGGCACGCTTGCGCGTCGAAGCCGCGCGAGCTCTCGGGCGCTGGAGCCTCGACGAGGCCGATTCGCTGTATGGCGCGTTGGTCGAGATCTCGGACGGGGATGTGCAGTACCGCCTGTGGCGTGCCGAAGTGCACATGCGTGCGGGGCGATTCACGACCGCGCGCCAAGCGCTCGTCGAGCTGCTCGACGCCCCCGACCTGCATGGTTCTCTGCGCGGACGTGCTCTCGACCGCCTCGGGGACGCGGAATGGAACGCGGGCGCGCGCGAAGAGGCGGAACGGGCCTACGCCGAGGCGCTCGCGTGGACGGCGACACGTCAACAGAGCCGCGCCGTCCACGTCGCCCGCGCCGCCATGGCCGACTCCGTCCTCGAGCCGCTGCTACGCGAGTACCTGAGCGACATCGTTCCCAACGAGGCCGGCCTGGCCTTGCTCGCCCGGGCCCTGGGAGAGCGTCCGGACGCCGCGTTGCCTCGATACCTCATGGGTCGGCGGCTGTACTTCGCCGAGCGCTTCGACGAAGCCGTCGAGTTCCTCGGCGAGCTGCCCGCCGCCCCAAGCCTTCCCGAAGACGCGCGCCTCGCCAGCCTCGAGCTTCTCGCCTGGGCCGAGCTGCGGCGTGGAGTCCCCGGCGCCGCCCGCCGGGCCGCTGCCGCCTCCGCCGCTTTCCGTCTGGACGCGGCCGAGCGCCTTCTCTTCGCCGAC
>JBFJHN010000214.1:0-5392 GCA_041613275.1 Candidatus Krumholzibacteriia bacterium
CGCTCGGCTGGCTGGGCGGGAAGCCGGACGCGGCGGCACCGCTCGCGGCGCGGCTCGTGGACGTCGATCCGCTCAATTCGATGAGCCTGCTGGTGACCGCCATGGTGCCGCTGTTTGCCGGCCGGTTCTCGGAGGCGGTGGAGCCCGCACGCCGCATGTTCGACCTGGATCCAGTGACTCCGGTCTGGCGGGCGAACTACGTCATGGCATTGAGCTACGCCGGGAGGCTCGACGAAGCAGAGGCGCTGACCGAAAGCATCATCGCGGAGCCGGACTCGGACGTCGGAACCTGGCAGATCGGTCTCCTCCGGGCGGCCTGGCGAGAAGACCGCACGGAGGTCCTACGGCTCTCGGGCGGCCTCTATCAACAGGTTGCCGCGTGGGATGCGGAGATCCCTTGGTTCCTGGCGAGCAGTCATGCTGCCGTCGGCGTCAAAGATGAGGCGCTACTCTGGCTCGACCGCGCAATCGAACGCGGGATGATCAACTATCCCTTTCTCTCCGACCACGACCGTTACCTCGACAACATCCGGGATGACGGTCGATTTCGAGAAATCATCGGGCGGGCCAAGCGGCAGTGGGAGCAGCTCGACGTGTGATACACGGGCCGAATCAATCGGTGAGCATGCAAGAACAGACCCGTGTAGGACTCGAACTCGGCGACTGGTGTCCATTCAATGACTTGTGTGGTCAGTAACCGGGGAGAGCAACAAGCCGAGACGAGAGTCGAACAGGTAAGCGCTTCCATGACAACGCGGAAGGGCTTCATCAGAGAATTGGCTCCTCGGGCTGGACTCGAACCAGCAACCTAGTGGTTAACAGCCACCCGCTCTGCCAATTGAGCTACCGAGGAGCATTTCCGGGTGCGTTTCCGCACGGAGGCGGATTATCGCGGCCCGCGCGATGCCTGTCAAGGCGCCGCCCGCCGGGCGATCTGCTTTGACGGCAACGGCTTGAGCAAGCGCAGCGCCGCACGGAGACGGAAACACCGAAGGCACAAGCAGGATCGATTCCCAACCCACCGAGTCCGATTCTTGTGCGGAGCGCGTTTGAGGGCGCTCATTCGCCGGATCGTGCATGACGCTCGCTCACCCCGTTTCGTTCCTGCGCGCAGGCGCATCGAACGCGCGCCGCGTGGCGCCTCAACCACTTGTCGTACAAGCCGTTCGACACGCGCCGGGGCTTTGATTGACCCTCTCCGACGCGAGTGCTACAAAGGAAGCACACCGCGCATGTGTAGCGGCAACGCCTCGCACCGCAGCACGCTCGGACCGAGACTTCATGGCGGATGCGCAGACCGACGCGCACGCAGCACGGACCGCTGCCTGAGCGTCCCGATCTCGCGACGCGCCCCTCTGCCGCAGAAAGCCCGCCTGCACAAACGATCGACGTGCGCCTCGCGCACGCATGGGGAGGACGTGATGGGAGCATCGACACGCACCGGAGAGAGCGACCCCGCGAGTTCTGCCATCGGCCAGCCCACGGCCCCCGCCAAGAGCCCGGCCGTCGTCGACATCGGACCCGCTGCGGTCCGTGAAGCACGGCAACGACTCGAAGACTTTGCCGCCGAACGACTCGAGGGCGTGCACCTGGTCGTCGTCTCGAACCGCGAACCATATGAACACACGCATTACGACGATCCAAGTCAGTGGATCACGCCCGCGTCGGGTCTGACGACGGCGCTCGATCCCGTCATGCGCATCTGTCGCGGCGCCTGGGTGGCGCACGGAAGCGGCGCCGGCGATCGCGCCGTGAGCGACGACGACGGTCGAGTCGCCGTTCCGCCCGACGACCCACGCTTCACGCTGCGCCGCGTCTGGCTGGATCCGGAAGAGGTCGAGGGCTACTACGACGGCTTCTCCAACCAGACGCTGTGGCCCATGTGCCATCAGGTGTACGTGCGCCCGCGCTTCGAGGAAGAGCACTGGCAGCAGTACGTGCGCGTGAACCAGAAGTTTGCACAAGCGGTGCTGGCGCAGATCGCCGGCAAGCGCGCCATCGTCCTGGTGCAGGACTATCACCTCGCGCTGCTGCCCCAGATGATCCGCCGCGAGCGCCCCGACGTCGTGCTTTCGCAGTTCTGGCACATCCCGTGGGCCAGCCCCGACGCGTTGGGCACCTGCCCCTGGGAGCGCCCCATCCTGAAAGGGCTTCTCGGCAACGACATCCTGGGCTTCCATGTGCGGCGCTACTGCAACAACTTCCTCGACTCCGTGGCGCTGTCGCTCGAAACGCGCATCGACTGCGCCGAGTCCATCGTCGTACGCAACGGTCACCCCACGCACGTACGGCCGTATCCGATCAGCATCGATCCGGAAACCATGGTTCCCGACCCCAGCATCGAGGTCCCCGAGGTCACCGGCTTCGAGCGCCACGGCGTGCGCTTCCTGCTGGGAATCGACCGGCTGGACTACATCAAGGGCATTCCCGAGAAGCTGCGCGCCTACGACACGCTGCTCGAAAAACACCCGGAGCTGCACGGCAAGATCGCTCTCGTGCAGCTGGCAACGCCCACGCGCACGAACGTGCCGGAGTACGTGGCGCTCGAAAGCGAGGTGCAGGACCTCGCGCAGCACATCAATGTGCGCCACGGCACACTGCAGTGGCAGCCGGTGCATCTGATCGACCGCATGCTCGACGCCTCCGAGCTCGCCACGCTGTACGCGCGTGCGGCGGTGTGCATCGTGGGGTCGCTTCAGGACGGCATGAACCTGGTGGCCAAGGAGTTCGTGGCCGCGCGCCGCGACCCTCGCGGCGTGCTCGTGCTGTCGCGCTTCGCCGGCGCCCAGCACGGCATGAACGCGGCGCTCCCCATCCAGCCGTACGACCGCGAGGCTTACGCAGCGACGCTGCACGCGGCGCTCCTCATGTCACCGGAGGAGCAGGAAGACCGCATGCGGCGACTGCGCGCCACGCTGTTCGAGAACACCATCTACACCTGGGCGGAAACCATCCTCAGAGAAGCCGTCCAGATTCAGAGGGATCGCGCGTGACAGCGTCCGGTGACCGCGAGCGCACGCTCGAAGCTCTGCTGCAGCGTCTGCTCGGCGCCTCCCACCGTGCGCTCTTCTTCGATTACGACGGCACGCTCGCCGCGTTCGCACCACGTCCGGAGCTGGCGACTCTGTCCCCCGCCGTGCGCGATCTGCTGCAACGCCTCGTCGCTCTGCCGGGCACGAGCGTGGGCGTCATCAGCAGCCGTCGGCTGCAGGAGGTCTTCGACCTGGTCGCCGTGGACGGCGTGCGTTACGCCGGTCTGACCGGGCTCGAGATCCGCGACCCCCAAGGTAAGGTCCACCGCCACGCGGCGCTCGAAGCCAGCCGCACGGCGCTGGAAGCCGTTGCCAAACGCCTCGAGCGTGAGGTGTCGCGCTTTTCGGGCGCGTGGATCGAAGACAAGGACGGCGCGCTCGCCGTGCACTGCCGCGACGTCGAAACCGAGCGCATCGCCGAGCTCGGCGAACGCGTGCGCGCACTCGTCGAGCCCGACGACGATCGACTGCGGCTGGAGGTGAACGCCTTCACCTTCGAGGTGTGGCCGCGCGTCGAAACGAACAAGGGGGTCACCGTCGACACGTTCCTCTCCGACCTCCCGGGCGACGCGCTGCCTTTGTACGCAGGCGACGACGCCAACGACGTGCCGGCGTTGGAACGCGTGCGCACGGCCGGCGGCCTCGCCGTGGGCGTCGGCCCCAACCCTCCCGCCGCGGCCGAGTTCCTGCTCGAGTCCCCGGCGGCGCTCCACGCACTCCTCGAACGCCTGGTCCGCCAGCTCGAGTCCCGCGCATAAGCCACCGCAGTGGTCGGAGAACGTCCACGTTCCCGGACGAACTGGTGAACCCCCGGTCTAACGGCATTCCACGCACGAGCGCCACCCCAATTCCAACCGCGGCAAGTCTCGACTCCAGCGGGTCCTTTCCTACCCCGACGACTGACCGTCCGGCCTTCGCCAGCCCAACTTCGTCGCAGGACCCCACTGGCATATCCCCTGCTCGACGCCTCCGACATCGCGACGCGTGCGCACGCGCCGCGTGAACCCGGCCCCCTCGAGGAAGACCATGAGTGCACCGTTCCATTTCCATACGTCGTCGGACCTGGTCGTGATGACCGGCCAGCGCGCCAACTCACCCGCTGAGCTCGCCAAGCTTCTCGAAACCTGCGACGACGGCTGCCTGTTCCATCACATGTTCTCGGTGCTTCTGGGACAACACTTCGTCAGCGAGCGCTACGCCAACGAGTTCGCGCACTGGCTGCACACCGCCGCCGGCGAGCCGTCGCTGGCCGAGTGCGTCGCCGCAGTGGACATTCGCGATTACACGTCGCTCGGGGACCTGCGCACGCACCTACTGACGCTCTTCGCCGACTACCTCAACGACAACCCCGCCGCCGGCTCGCGCCCGGCGCGCTTCCCGTTCCATCTGTGCCGATCCGTGGGCGTGGTCATGCCCATCGGCCGCGTGGCGCACGGCTTCGACGACTTCGCCACGCACGTGCGCGCCTCGACCAAACGCACGATCTTCTATCACTTCGTCGAAGCCCGTCTGCGGCTCGGCTTCCAGAGCAACGACTTTTCGTGGTGGCTCGAAACACAGTGCGGCCGCTCGGATCTGGCCGAGCGCGTCAACAAGCTCGACTTCTACCATCACACGCTCAGCTCCATCCGCACGCGCATCGCCGAGATCGTCTCCACCGAGGTGCAGGTCGCATGATCATTCCCAAGCTGCAGGACTACGAGCCCATTCTCGGCCAGCGTGCGCTCGACGAGCTGCGCTTGCTGGCGCAGCCGCTCGCACCGCAGCGCGTATGCATGGTCAACTCCACCGCCGTCGGCGGCGGCGTGGCCGAGATCCTCAACCGTATGGTGCCGCTGCTGAACGACCTCGGCGTCAACACGCAGTGGCAGGTCATCAAGGGCGGCCAGGATTTCTACGAAGTCACCAAGCAGGTCCACAACGCGCTGCACGGGCAGCCGTTCAACGCGCCGCCCAACGCCTTCGACATCCTGCTGGCGAACAACCGGCGCAACGCCGAGGAGCTGCAGCTCGACCACGACCTGGTCGTCATCCACGATCCGCAGCCGGTGGCCTTGATCGAGTCGCAGCGCGAAGGCAGCCACTGGGCCTGGAGATGTCACATCGACGTGTCGCAGCCCAACCCCGAGGTGTGGAGCTTCCTCAAACCCTGGGTCGAGCGCTACGAAGCCGCGATGTTCTCGACGCCGGCGTTCGCACAGCAGCTCGCCATCCCGCAGTATCAGGTGTACCCGAGCATCGATCCGCTGGCCGACAAGAATCGCGACCTGGACCGCGAAACCATCGACGGCATTCTCGACAAGCTCGAGATCCCGCGCGACAAGCCCATCGTCACCCAGGTGTCACGCTTCGACCGCCTC
>JBFJHN010000215.1:0-5382 GCA_041613275.1 Candidatus Krumholzibacteriia bacterium
GCCTTCAGCAACCCCGGCCTCTACATGGAAAAGTACATCGTCGACGGCCGGCACATCGAATTCCAGGTCGTGGCCGATGCCTATGGCCACGTCGTGCATCTGGGCGAGCGTGAGTGCTCCACCCAACGCCGGCATCAGAAGCTGGTGGAGGAATCACCCTCTCCCGTGGTCGACGACGACACGCGCAGAGACCTGGGCGCGAAGATCTGCGAGGCCTTGTCACACATCGGCTACCGGAGCGCGGGGACGATGGAGTTCTTCCGCGATCAGGACGGACAGCTGTACTTCATGGAGATGAACGCGCGGCTGCAGGTGGAGCATCCGGTGACGGAGATGGTGGCGAACCGGGATCTCGTGGTGGAGCAGATCCGAGTGGCCGCCAACGAGCCCCTGTCCTTCACGCAAGAGGACATCGTTCTCCAAGGCCACGCCATCGAGTGCCGCATCAATGCGGAAGATCCCTTCGACGATTTCCGCCCCAATCCTGGCTTGATCTCGGCCTTCGTGCCGCCTCCCGAACAGGCCGGGCGCAACGGCGTGCGCGTGCGGCTGGACACGCACGTGCAGCCTGGCTACCGCATTCCGCCGTACTACGACTCGATGGTGGCCAAGCTCATCGTCTGGGGACGGACGCGCGACGCCTCCCGAAAAGGCATGATCGCGGCCCTGGAGTCCTTCACCGTCGAAGGCGTCAAAACGACGATCCCCGTGCACCTGCGCATCTTGCAGGAACCGGATTTCGTCGCCGGCAAGTACGATACGGGCTTCATGGGGCGGCTCCTGGGCGCATAGGAAGGGTTGGCAACGTGGCGAAGGTCATTCTGCATCCGATCGGGCACGACGTCGAAGACATCGTCGACGACAAGACCTATCGCGCCAACCTGGAACGGATGCAGTCTCTGAACCAAACCCTGCAGGAACGCCGCGAGCAAGTGCGCCAGGGTTGGGGTCCCAAGTACGTCGAACGTGTCCACGCCAAGGGCAAGCTCACCACCTGGGAACGCATCGAGATCTTGAAGGACCCGGGCACGGAAGTCTTCCCGATCAACACCTTCGTCAACTACGGCATCAGCTTCGGCCAGCCCCCGCGCACTTCGCCCAGCGCGGGCGTCATCACCGCGTTCGTGCGTGTGCACGGCCGCCTCACCGTGGTCATCGCCAACGACAACACGGTGGCCTCCGGCTCGTGGTGGCCGATGACGCCGGAGAAGATCGAGCGCGCCCAGGAGGTGGCGCTGCGCCTCAAGCTGCCCGTGATCTACCTCGTCGACTGTTCGGGCCTGTTCTTGCCCGAGCAGGCCAAGACCTTCCCGGGCAAGCTCGGTGCGGGCTACATCTTCAAGATGAACTCGCTGCTGTCTGGCAGCGGCGTGCCCCAGATCGCTGGCGTCCTGGGCGATTGCATCGCCGGCGGCGGCTACATGCCCATCATCTCGGACAAGCTCTTCATGACCGAGGTCGCCTACATGGTGATCGCCGGCGCCGCCCTGGTGAAGGGCGGCAAGTCCCAGAATATTTCTTCTCTCGACATCGGCGGTGCCGATATTCACGTGCACCTTTCGAACTGCGCCGACGAGCGGGTTCCCGACGACCCGGCCATGATCGCGCGCATTCGCCAGGAGGTGGGCAAGCTGCCCGTCAGCGCCGCCGACTACTACCGGCATGCCTTCGCGCCGGCACCGCCGCGCTTCTCACCGCAGGAGATCAACGGCCTCCTGCCCGTGGACCACCGCGTGGTCTACGACATCCGTGAGATCATCGCGCGCTTCGTGGACAGCTCGCTCTTCTGGGAGCTCATGCCCCACACGGGGGAGGAAATGGTCACCGGCGTGGCGCGCATCAACGGCCTTCCCGTGGGCATCATCGCCAACAACCAACAGCTCACGCAGCATCCGGAGATGAGCGATCGCACGTGCCCGGGCGGCCTCCTCTACCGCGAAGGCATCGCCAAGATCTCCCAGTTCTCCCGCGCCTGCAACTCCGACGGCATTCCCATCCTGTGGCTGCAGGACATCTCGGGCTTCGACATCGGCCTGGAAGCGGAGAAGCACGGGCTGCTGGGTTACGGTTCGAACTTGTTGTACACGAACTCCACGAACACCGTGCCCATGATCACGGTGTTGTTGCGCAAGGCTTCCGGCGCAGGCTATTACGCCGAGACCGGGCGCCCGTACGAGCCTTTCGTACAGCTCTCGACGCCGGTGACGCGCCTGGCCGTGATGGAGGGACGTACGCTGGCCATCGGGACGTTCCGCACCAAGCTCGACGACAACTTCCACATCATCAGCGACGATCCGAAGGAACGTGCCGAGATCGAAGCGGACATGAAGAAGGTGGAAGAGCGCATCGAGGCCGACATGGATCCTTACAAGACCGCGCGACAAATGGACACGGACGAGATCGTTGCCATGCACGAGCTGCGGGATTACCTGATGACGCTGGTGGAGATGTGCTACCAGAGCACCGGCTATCGGCGCATCAAGAACCCGAGAATCTGGTCGATGCACGACCTGCACGTGCTGACCGAGAAGTCCTGACGCCTTCCCGCGGGAAGGCCCCGAACGGAGATGTCGTGGCCGAGAAGACGCTCATCGCCAACGTCCGGCCGGAAGCGGAGCACCCAGACAGCGTCCTGGTCACGTCCCCGGTCGTGGGACGTGCCGTCGGCGTGCCGCGCGTCGGGGTTTTTCTGAATCCCTTCGACGTCGTGCTCACGATCGACATCCTCAACGAGCGTTATCAACTTCGGCTGCCGCGCGACGTGCACGGCAGAGTGGTGGAGACCTTTGTGCCTCGGGCTCTCACGCCGGTCGCCTTCAACACCCCTCTGGTGCGCCTCGATCCCCGCGCCCTGGAGCCAGGCATCAATTCCGAAGGCGCCGCTGTCGGGACGACCCCGGAAGCGGAGCAAGCCGCCGCGGAAGGCTTGATCGAGATCACGTCGCCGACGGAAGGCATCTTCTACCGGCGTTCGTCACCCGACGTTCCGGCTTTCGTGGAGGAAGGTGCGCAGATCTCATCGGGCAGCGTCTTGGGCCTCGTCGAGGTCATGAAGTGCTTCAACCAGATCACCTACGGCGGGCCGGGCTTCCCCGACAAGGTCGAAGTCGCCAAGATCCTGGTCGAGGATGCCAAGGAAGTGCAGTTCGGCCAGGCCCTGTTCTGGGTCCGACCGCTGGACTGAGTATCGTCCGCAAAGAGAACCCGAATGGCCCGCTCCTAGAATTCGACTCGCAACGCCGAAGCGTCTCCGACTGTCTCGTTGTAGGTCATGAACAACCGGTCCGGTGTCGCAAGCAGCTGCATGACACGCTGGTGACCATCGGGTGTTTCGAGCACGCGCGAAATCATCCACCAACCCAGCGTATAGATAAGGCTCGGCCTGGATGGTGCATGCTGATCCATCAGGTGTTCGATGTCCGCGTCGGCGTCCTTGCGCGTGAAGAAGTCTTTCAAACGCTCGCGCGCAGGCTGCTGATAGCTTGCGCTGATCCAATGTTGCCACTGCTCTTCGCTCAGCGTGCCCGCATTCAGCTCGGCGAGCTTGGTATTCAGCTGTGCAAACCAGAACTCTAGCGTAGCGGGATCCTCCATGACCTCGCGCCGCAGCCCTTCGACGTTGCAGCGCATCGCCACGCCTTCGCTGACCATACGTTCGGCGAGCTGAGCTTTGAGACGCTCTCGCCAGTCGTCCAGCTTGCTCGAGTGTGTCTGCCGAAGCCGCCGTGCGAAAACATGATGGAACTCGTGGGCCAGGACAAGCTCAATGCGGTGCGCGTCGACCGCAGACAGGTCTTCGAAGCGCACGGCCGGAGGCCGTTCTCGCATGACCAGTCCGAACAAATCGAAGCACACGTGTCCGAGTTGCACGAACGCATCGCCGCTACCGTCGTAGACGAAATGAACCGGCGGTAGACCGTACTGCCCTTCGGGGAGCCACATCTCAGCTACGTCGCGGCTTCGCTTTACGTCGATCCTGCCGACGACCTCGTCGACCCACGCGCGCACGGCCTCGCGATGGAAGCAAAGCTCTTTGAAGTTGTGCGAAATGCCACCCGGGCTCGAGATTGCAGCGTACGGTAATGCAAGCAGGACGCGCCGGTGAACCTCCCGGGTCGTGTAGCGGAATTGACTGAAGTACATGCGATAGGCGAGCGTTTCATGAAGAGTGTCGATCAAAGCGTTGATTCGCTCGTCGGACGCATTCTGTGACGCTTTCGCCTCCAGTGCGGAACCACGTTCAGTCTCGGGCATGGCGTCGATACGCGCAGACTCGCTCGCATAGTCCGCGTGCTTGTCCATAATGGCGTCGAGCACGTCCAACAGCTTGTGGACCGCTTCCACATCCAGTTTGGCTTGCTCGGCGAACACCGCACTGTTGCTGAGCAAAAAGACAGAAAGCGCCACCAGCATGAGGCGCCCTCTTGTAGCGCGCACGGCGTCCTCCTGCGTGTGATCGTGTCAGATTGACACTACGATGCGGACGGCCGCCGATTCAATGAGCCACCACGTGCCGTCTCAACGCCCGCCTCGTCAGCGTTGCCGCATCGTAAGCGTGGCGAGCTGAAGACGGAGCTCTCCAGAGCGCCGCAGGTTGGCGCTCTGGGCAACCTCAGACCTACACAAGCCTCGAGCATGCTTCGAGTTGGCTCACCGTCAACTCCTCGAACAGGAACTCAATCAGGTCTGAATGGTCGCGTGTCATAACGCTCCCACGGCGCTGTTGCGACGGCGCTGAACGGGTTCTAGGATTGCGTGAGTCAACCAAGGATGCACGTTCCGGGGAATTGCGGGGCCCGCGATGGGTGCTCGACCGGGCCAGATGCTCTCCCACTACCGCCTCGTCGAAAAGGTCGGTGAAGGTGGCATGGGAGTCGTTTGGAAAGCCGACGATACGATCCTCAACCGCCCCGTGGCCATCAAGATCCTGCCATCACATCTCGCTTTGGATGAAGAGCGTCAGCGCATGTTCATGGACGAGGCTCGACTTGCGGCTTCGCTGAGCCATGGAAACATCGTTCAAGTGTTTGAGATCGATCGCGACGCCGGTCTCGACTTCATTGTCATGGAGTACGTGGACGGCAAACCCTTGAACAGAATTCTCCACGGCCGGCCGCTGCCGCCGGACAAGGTGGTTGAGCTCGGTTTACAGATCGCTCGAGGGCTCGCGAGAGCGCATCGTCAAGCACTCATTCATCGAGATCTGAAGCCGGCGAACATCCTGGTCACACCAGATGGCGACGTGAAGATCGTAGATTTCGGCCTCGCCGCGCTCCTTTCGACACCCACGTCGATGACGGATCTCACGGTCAGCATGCCGCCGGGGCTGTCACTCGACGATGCAACCCCCAACATGGTGGGAACGCTGCCCTACATGTCGCC
>JBFJHN010000216.1:0-5374 GCA_041613275.1 Candidatus Krumholzibacteriia bacterium
CGCCGTTCAAGGTCCGCGACTGCCGGAGCAACCCGGACGATGCACGCGACTGTGTCGTGGGACGCTGCAATTCGGGCGGATGCCCGACCGTGCGCACACGACACGGCGTCGTCGGCACGCGATGCAACGCGCGTGGCGAGTGTCAGGAGACGACGCCAGGGCCACACAAGGGAGCGCACGTCTTCTACAGCGTCACCGCCACCGATCACAAGCTGGAGCGCGGCCCAGGCGGCCGCTTCGAGCCCATCGCGGCGGGCCTGGCCGGCAGCCCGAGCTCGAACTTCGTGTACGTCAATCCGCCGTCGGCGGCGCTCGAGCCGGTTGAGTACGCCGACGCCGGGGACCAGATCTACGTGGTGCCCAACCCGGCGACGCGGCTGGCGCTGCGCGATTGGCAGCTCGACCCCAACAACGAGGACCCGACCGGCGTGAAGGTGGAGTTCCATCGCTTGCCCCGCGCGCGAGGCAAGATCTCGGTGTTCTCGTTGGCCGGCGATCTGATCGTGGAGCTGCCGTTCGACGCGCGCGACGGTCTGGGATCGCGCAGCTGGGATCTGGTGACCCGCAACGGGCAGGAAATCACGAGCGGCGTCTACCTGTATGTCGTGGAGGCTGACGATTTCGAACGTGTGGTGAACAAGTTCGTCGTCATCCGCTGAGCACGCGGGCTTTTCCGACGCCCCCGAGGCCGCGCGCTCGCATCGAGCTGGGACGGAGCACGGAAGGTCCGTCCCAGCGCCTCCGCCGTTACGGCGCGCGGAGCTCCAGCCGCCTTAGCTTCGACCGTATCGAAAGTCCAGAAAGCCATTGTTCCTCACGCCGCCGTGCACGATCCTTGAACAGGACCGACGCGGGGCTGCATCGTCCGCGGAGCGACAAGGCTTCGTGGGCGCTCGCCGGCGACCCTGCGGAGGTGGTTTCACGTGCGCGCCGAGATCCTGTCCCAGAACACGATTCCGTCCGCGAACGCGGTCGACTTCAACGGACCCGTTCACACCGGAAAGACTCTCCCACGACGCGGTAAACCGAATCCGGGGCGCAAGCGCGTTTCGCGCCTCGTGTCGATCCTGCTCGCGGTGATCGTTTGCGGCTGCGCCAGCGCGACCAAGCGCTTCGAGCAAGGCACCGAGCTCGAAAGCGAAGGACGCTACGCCGAAGCTGCCGAACGCTACATCCAGGCGTTGCGCAAGGATCCCGGCCTGCTCCAGGCACGCGAACGGCTGATCGCCGTGTCGCCGCTGCTCATGAACCAGTACATCGAAGACGGGGAGCGTTTCCGCGCGCTGGGCTCGTACATCAAGGGCGCCAACCGCTACGTCTGGATCGACGCGCTCGTGCGCGATGCAGGCGCCGTCGGTGTTCCGCTGGAGCTGCCGCAGGGCTATCGCGCCAGCCAGCGTCGCGCCTACGACGACGCCATCGGTGTTCTCATGTCGAGCGGCAAGGAGTCGGAATCGCGCCGGCGTTGGCAGCAAGCGCTGAACACCTACGAGCAGATCGATACCTACGCGCCGACCGCCGCGCAGCGCCGCCAGTCCGCGGAGGCGCGCGTGCGGACCGCTTTGGCCTGGGGTGAAGCCGACTTCGCCGCCGGACACTATCGCGCCGCGGCCGCGCGTGCCGAGCTGGCGCTCGACCTTCTGGGCGGCGCAACGCATCCCGCCGCCGGCCGCGCCGAAAGCCTGCGTCAAGAGGCCATCACGCAGGGCACGATCCATGTCGCCGTGGCGCCGGTGACGCGACCCAAGACCACCGCGCACGCCCTGCCGCCGGACTTCACGTCGGCGCTGAACGACGAGCTCGAGCTGCACCACTGGTCGCAGCCGCCGCTCTTCGTCGCCGTTCTCGATCCGCTGGTCGTGCGTCGCGAGCTGCGCTTCCAGGGGCTCGGACGCCGACCGCTCAGCCCGCGCGGAGCGGTGCGCGTCGGGCGCAATCTCGGCGCCGACTACGTCGTCACGAGCCAAGTCGAGAAGTTCGTGGCCGTCGAGGAGAACGTCACCTTCGACAACCGCCGCGCGCAGACACGCGCCAACCAGGACACGACATACGTCGTGGCCAAGGGACGCATGGACTACGAGCTCACCGTGGCCTTCTCGGTGATCGACGTGCGGAGCGGGCGCAAGTCGCGCGGCGGGGCCTGCGTCGTGGGCGCGTCGCACAAGTTCGAGCGCGGCGAGTACGACGGCGATCCCGATGATCTGCGCCTGAGCTCTTCCGAGCGGCGGCTGTTCGATCTGCACTGGCAGAACGACGCCGCCGAAGAGGCGTCGACCGCGCTCCTGGACCAGATGACCGACGCGCTCGCGAAGCGGGTGTTCGACGAGCTTCTGGCCTGCGTGCCGTGACGCACCCGCGTTGAGCGCATCGACGTCGCGCCGCCTGCAACCAAGCCTCGCACCTCGGGTGTCACGCCGATAGAATGGCGCCCGAGGTGACCCATGCGCCTTCGCGTCGTCGTGCTTGCACTCATCACGCTTTCCAGTCTGGTCGAGACCGCGACTGCGGCTGCCCCGCACGGAAACGCGGGAACGGCAAGAGCCACGAGCGTCGACGCTTCGCACGAGCGTCCGCGTATCGGCCTCGCGCTCAGCGGCGGCGCGGCACGCGGGCTCGCGCACGTGGGCGTGCTCAAGGCCCTGCACGAGATGCGTGTCCCGGTCGACCTGGTCGCCGGAACCAGCATGGGCTCGATCGTCGGTGGACTGTTCGCGCTCGGGCTCACGCCGGCGGAAATCGAATCCGCGCTCCAACGCATGCAATGGACCGACCTTTTCAGCGACAAGCCGAACCGCGCCGAGCGCTCGTACCGCCGCAAGGAAGACGACCAAAGCGACATCCTGGACTTCGAGCTCGGCATCGAGAGCGGCAAGCTCAAGCTGCCGCGCGCGTTCGTTGCCGGACAGAAGCTGGCGTTCGCGTTCGAGACGGAAGCCCTGCACACGGAAGGTCTGGTCGGCTTCGACGAGCTGATCGTGCCGTTTCGCGCCGTGGCCACGGATCTGCTGTCCGGCGAAATGGTCGTTCTGGAGCGCGGCAGTCTGGTGCGGGCGTTGCGCGCCAGTATGTCCATCCCCGGGTTCTTCTCGCCCGTCGAGATCGAAGGCCGGTTGCTGGTGGACGGCGGCGTCGTGCGCAACCTGCCCATCGATGTCGCGCGCGACATGGGCGCCGACGTGGTCATCGCCGTGGATGTGAGCGAGGATCTCGGCGCGCGTGGTCCCGATCAGCTGGCTTCGCTCCTCGGGCTTTCCTTTCAGCTGACGACGCTCGTGGTGCGCGTCAACACCGAGCGCGTGCTGCCGCTGGCCGACGTCGTCCTGCGGCCGGCGCTTGGCGATCTCAGCATCATCGAGTTCGAACGTGTCGAAGAAGCCGTTCGTCTCGGTGAAGAGGCCACACGCCGAGCCGCCGACGCGCTACGACCGTATGCGCTCGGCCCCGAGGCCTACGCTGCGCTCCAGACACGGCGCAGGCCCGCGCCACCAACGCCGGTCGTCATCGACTCGATCGTCGTCGAGAACCGGACGCGCGTCGACACGCGCGCCGTTCTCGAGCGCTTGCGCGCCGCGCCCCACGACACGCTGGACTTCGCGCAGCTGCGACGCGACCTCATCGACATCTACGACTTCGGCAGCTTGGAGCTCGTGGACTTCGAGCTGCGCGCGCCGGCTGGCGCCGCCGCCGAGCCGCAGGCTCAGGAAACATCAAGGGACGCTGGATCGGATGAGCCCCGACCCGTGCGCCGGGACCTGCATCTCTTCCTCACGGAGAAGACCTACGCGCCCAACATCCTCCACGTCGGTGTTTCGATGCTGAGCGACCTTCGCGGCCGGACACGCGTCCAGGCGCTCGGGCGCCTGACCCGCGTGGAGTTGAACCGACACGGCGCGGAGTGGCGCAACGACTTCCGCCTGGGCGCCGAGAACAGCGTTCGCAGCGAGTGGTACCAGCCGCTCGAGTTCGGCAGGCGTTGGTTCACGGCGTTCGAGGCGCGCTATGCCAACACGTTCCAAGATCTCTACCGCGGCGAGACGCGTTCGGCGGAGTACGGGATTCAGGAAGCGCTCGCACGCATCGATCTGGGGCTGCAGGTGGGGCGCATCGGCGAGCTGCGCAGCGGCTTCTTCGGTGGCTGGGTGAAGACGAGTCTGCGCGCCGGCGCGGGATTCCCCACCGATGAGAGCGCCCAGGGCGGCTGGCGGGCTCGCTTCGCGCTCGATCGTGTCGACAACGCCGACTTTCCGCGCCGCGGTCAAATGGGCGAGTTCGAGCTTCGACTCGCGCGTCGCGCGCTCGGTTCCGAAACGCGCTATGACCGCTTCGTGGCGCGCGTCAGTCACTTCCACACCTGGGACACGAACACCGTCTTCGTCGCAGCGCATGGCGGCACAAGCTTGGGCACCGCACTTCCGCCGCACCGTGAGTTCGTGCTGGGAGGTTTCGGATCGCTGTCGGGGCTGCAGCAGCAGGAACGGCGCGGCAACGTCCTGGCTACGGCTCGCGTGGGCGTCTACCGCGCGCTCGTACGCGATCTCGACATCGTGGGAACGGACATCTACGGTGCCGCGTGGGCGGAGGCCGGTAACGTCTGGCCCGATCACGATAGCCTTCGCTTCGCCGACGTTTTGTACACGGGAACGGTCGCCTTGGGCGCGGACACGCTGTTCGGTCCGGTGTACTTCAGCTACGGACGGACGCACCAGGGTGACGACACGATCTTCCTCACGGTGGGGCGCCAGATCGGCTTGGACTGAAGCGGGACGCCGTGGCGTGCGGGCGTCAGCGGCGCGTCGGACGCAACGCCGGCAGCTGTGGCTCGCGGGCGCGATCGAACACCACGCGTCCGCCGACGATGGTCAGATCCACCTGCGCCTCGAGCCAGGCTTCCGGTGGCGTCGCGAACAGGTCGGTGTCGAGCACGGCGAGGTCGGCCAGCTTGCCCACGTCCAGCGTCCCCTTCAGCGACTCCTCGAACGATGCAAAGGCTCCCGCCCGCGTGTAGGCGCGCAGCGCTTCTTCCAGCGTCACCTTCTGCTCGGGGTACCAGCCGCCGTCGGGTTTGCCCGTCAACGTCTGGCGCGTCACCGCGGCATAGATGCCGTACAGCGGGTTGACCGGATAATACGAGGCGTTCGTGCCGGGCCAGTCCGAGCCGAACGCCAGCGTGCAGCCCGCGTCGGCCAGCGCCCGGAAGGCATAGGCACCGCGGCAGCGCTCGGCTCCGATGCGCTCCTCCATCCAACGCATGTCGTCGGCGCAGTGATACGGCTGTACCTCGGCGACGATGGCGTGGGGCGCCATGCGTGCGAAATCCTTCGGGTGGATCACCTGGGCGTGGACCAGGCGGAACCGCCGATCGCGCCGACCGTTC
>JBFJHN010000217.1:0-5373 GCA_041613275.1 Candidatus Krumholzibacteriia bacterium
CATCGTCGGGCTCAATCTCACGCTGTGGAAGCCGGGCTACAACGACTTCGGCGCCGTGACCGGTCTCGGCGTGGGGTTGTATGGCGTCGGCGCGGAAGAGTTCCGCGGCATCGGAGTGAGCCTGGTCTCGCACGAGGTCGCCCGTACGCGCGGCATCGCCGTCGCCACGCTGGGCGTCGGCACGCTCGGCGACTCGCGCTTCTGGCCGGACGACAGCGAGGTCCACGGCATCGCCGTGGCGCTGGGCGGCATCGGCACAGGCTCGATCCGGGGCGTCGCGCTCGCCGGGCTGGGTGTGGGCGCCGGCCGTGGCGGCGGCATCCTGGTTGCCGGGCTCGGGGCCGGCATCGACGACTTCACGGGCATCGCGGCCGCCGGTCTCGGGATGGGCCTGGACGAGGGCACCGGCGTGTTCGTCGCCGGCCTGGGAATGGGCGCCAACGACGTGCGCGGCATCGCCGTGGCGGGCCTCGGCATGGGCATGTCGAACTTCCGCGGCATCGCGCTCGCCGGGCTGGGCATCGGAGCCCACGACGTCTCCGGCATCACGGTGGCCGGCCTGGGAATGGGGGCGCACGACGTCTCCGGCATCACGCTCGCCGGGCTGGGCGTGGGCGCGCACGACATGACCGGCATCCAGCTGGCCGGGCTGGGGCTGGGCGCACGCGACTTGAACGGCGTCACGCTGGCGGGACTCGGCATGGGAGGCGATCGCATCCAGGGCGCCGCCGCCGCGGGCTTCCGCATCGTCAGCGAAGACTTGAGCGGCGTCGCCATCAGCCCGTGGAACCGCACGCACCAGTTCGCACAGGGCGTGCAGATCGGTGTGCTCAACATGAGCGAGGATCTCCAGGGCGTGCAGATCGGGCTGCTCAACTACGCCGGCAACAAGCGCGGCATCTTCCGCTGGCTTCCCTTCCTGAACGTGAGCCGCTGACCCTGTAGGGGCCTTGTGGGCCCCGCGCCTCTGTCCGCCGGTGCGTGCTTCCCCGGCCACGGCGCCTGTTCGCGTGCCCACGCCGCGCGCGTTATAATGAGGTTGGTCCCCGCAGTCGGGGCCTCCGTGTCTCCGAGGCCCCCTTCGCTCCGCCTGGAGGATCCATTTTGAAACGCTTCGCAGGCGCCGGGCTCGTCGCGCTGTGCCTGGCCGTGAGCGGCTGCGGCAACGACGAGAACCCCGTCGAGGTCGGCGCGCAGCCTGGCAAAGTCGTTCTGCAGACGCAACACACGGTCGGCGGCGCCGATCTCGTGCTGAACGACATTCGCTACCCGAACGCAGCGGGCCAGATGTACAGCGTCGTGACCCTCATCTACTACCTCTCCGACGTGGTCCTGCACCGCGACGACGGTGTGATCTACGGCTTGGATCGCGCCCTGTACAACGACGTCGCGGATGCCTCGACGCTCGAGCACACGCTCGACGATGTTCCTGCCGGCACCTACACCGCGATCACGTTCACCTGGGGCCTGGACGCCGAAAAGAACGTTGCCGGAGGGCTCCCGGACAATCCGCAGAACAACAACATGTTCTGGCCCGGAATGCTGGGCGGCGGCTACCACTACTCGAAGTGCGAAGGTCTCTATCTCGACACGCAGGGGGCACAGAAGGGCTACGCCACGCACACGGGGCGCGTGCGACGCGACATCGACACGGAAGATCACCATCACTTCTTCACGGTGACGCTGCCGATCGGGCTCACGGTGGACGGCGACACGTGGAGCGTGCCCATCGTCATGGACTTGAATCAATGGTACGAGGACCCGAACGTCTACGACTTCCCCGACGTGCCGATGATCATGAACGACCTCGACCGCCAGCGCATGCTCATGGAAAACGGCGCTTCGGCGTTCTCGATCGGTGGGATCACGTCACGCTAGCCGCAGTGCGCAAGTCGTCTCGAAGATCCGGCGGCCTCGCCGGTGTGCTGGCGCTAGCGCTCGCCTTCGGTGCGGCGGCATCGCTCGTCGGATGCAAGGGCGATGCGGCGGCGCCGACACCGCCGCGCGCCTGTCCCGACGAAACCGATCCCGTGGCCGTCGGCGCTCCCGGCCTGCCGGCCGTCTCCGCGCCCGCCGACAACCCACAGACGCTGCAGGGCATCGCGCTGGGCAGGCGGCTGTTCCACGACCCCATCCTGTCGCGCGACGGCACGCAGTCCTGCGCCACCTGCCACGAGCCGGCGTTCGCCTTCTCCGACGGCGGGCGGCGGTTCAGCGTTGGGGTCGACGGCATCGAGGGCACGCGCAACGCGCCGGCTTTGACCAACGCGGCCTGGAACCTGGTGAACTTCTGGGATGGCCGCGTCACGTCGCTCGAGGAGCAGGCGATCGAGCCGGTCGAGAACCCCATCGAGATGGGCGAGACCTGGGACCGCGTGGTCACCAAGCTGCAGCGCCATCCCGACTACCCCGATCTCTTCTGCCGTGTCTTCGGCACCGACGTCATCACGCGCACGCGCGTCGTGCAGGCGATCGCGCAGTTCGAGCGCACGTTCGTCTCCAACAACTCGCGCTACGATCGCTGGCTGCGCGGACAGCTGCAGCTGACCCCGGCCGAGCAGCGCGGGCTGATTCTCTTCGAGGACGAGCGCGGCGATTGCTTCCACTGCCACACGCCGGGGCTGTTCACCGATCTGGTCTTCCACAACATCGGCCTCGAGGCGAGCCCCGTCGATCGCGGCCTCGCCGAGGCCACCGGGCGCGCCACCGACGTCGGCAAGTTCAAGACGCCGTCGCTGCGCAACGTGGCGTTGACTGCGCCGAACATGCACGACGGGCGCTTCGAAACGCTCGACGAGGTGCTCGACCACTACATTTCGGGCGGCGTCGAGTCGCCCAATCGCGATCCGCTCATCCGCGTGGGGCAGGGCCTGCCGTTGAGCGAGCAGGACAAGCAGGACATCATCGCCTTCCTGCACGCGCTCACCGACACCTCGTTCGTCAACAACCCCGACTTCCTCGCCCCCGACGGCACCCCATGAGGCACCGCCCGGGCATCCGCGCGCGATCGGCGCTGTGCGCGGCGCTGGCGCTCGTCGTGCGCCGTGCGCGTCAGAACGGGTCGCCGTCGGGGTACAGGGACGCCACCTGATCGAAGTAGCCGTTGTAGGCCAGCGTCGGAATGCGCTCCCCGGTGTCGAGAACGCGTTCCGAGGCCTGGCTCCAGCGCGGATGGGCGCGATCCGGATTGACGTTGGAGTAGAAGCCGTACTCGCGCGGCTGGCTGTCGTTCCAGAACGTCTTCGGCTGACGGTCGGTGAGCTCGATCTGCACGATGGACTTCGCACCCTTGTAGCCGTACTTCCACGGCACGGTGAGACGCCACGGCGCACCATGCTGCTTGGGCAGCGGGTGACCGTAGATGCCCACGGTGAAGAACACGAGCTCGTTCATCGCCTCGTCCATGCGCAGCGCCTCGTAGTACGGCCAGGTGTACCAGTCGTACTGCTTCTGCCCCGGCATCTCGTCGGGGCGCAGCAGGCTGACGAAGCGCACGAAGCGCGCCTCGTTGCGCGGCTCGCAGGCCTGCAGCAGCTTGTGCAGCGCGAACCCCGTCCACGGCACCACCATGCTCCAGGCCTCGACGCAGCGGAAGCGGTAGACGCGCTCCTCCAAGCCGAACTTGCGGATCAGCGCATCGAGATCCCAGCGCTGCGGCTTGTCGCACAGGCCGGTCACCTCGAGCGTCCACGGGTAGGGGTTGTAGTCGCGCACGTGCCGGTAGACGTCCTTGCTGGTCGTGAACTCGTAGAAGTTGTTGTAGCGCGATGCGGTGCGTTCGTCCGTCCACGGGCGGTCCACCTGGTACGCCGCGTTGGCGCCGGCCGGATACAGATCGACGCCCGGGGCGTTGGGAAACTCGTCCAGCGTGAACGGCCCCGACGACTTGTGGCGCGTTTCCTGTGCGTCGGCACAGCTGCCGACGAGAAGCGCGCCGCTCGCAAGACCCAGCGCCTGTAGAAAACGCCGGCGATCGACGTAGGTGGACTCGGGGGTGACGAGTCGCTCGGGAAGCTCCCACGGACGCGGAATGTGGATGGACGGCATGCCTGCTCCCTGCCTCGTTTGCGACTGCGGCCGTGGGGATCGAACGACCGTTTGATGCGACGTCGCCATTGTAGGCTCCGGGCGGGCGCGCGTGCACGCCATCGGGCGTCGCTCCTCTGCAAACGCGTCGATCCACCGCAGGGTTCCCGCTGCGCTCAGCGCTCGCGGGGAGGCGCCGTCGTCTCACGCACGGGCGCATAGCCCTGCGGAACGATGAAGAGCGTCTGCGGCAGCGGGCGCGATTCGACGCGAAACACGTGGCCTGCTTCCACCGCGGGCGGGTACCGGCGCGAGGCGTCGGCCGGTCGCACGCGCGTCTCGCGCCGCAGAACGACCCCTTCCGGATACGCGGCGCGCGTCGCAAAGCCCAGGCTCTCGATCGTGCCCAGCGTACGCTGATAGGCTGCGAAAGCTCCGGGCGGCAAGTCCAGCTCGCGCGTCACCCAGACCTGCTGTTCGACATTCTCGCGCGTTCCCAAGAGATTGCGATGCGTGTACAGCACCCAGCGCTCGCAGGTGTAGCCGGCGATCGCGAGCGTGCCTCCGGCGCGCTCGAAACGCGGCGCGGCGGCCGCGTTCGAGTCCGCGAGCGCCCGCATCGCCGCATCGATGCGCGCCTGCCAGGTGTCGAGCGCTTCGCTGCGAAACGTGCGCGTGCTGGCATCGAGAATCGTGATGCGCCCGGCATCGAAGTCGAGCAGCGCCGCGCCGCTCGCGTGCTGGACGCGCACCGCATGCGCGGTGACGTAGGTGACGAGCGTGTCGGGAACCGCTTGCGCCGTCTGCGTGACGACTTCGTAGAGGACGACGCCGGGCCACGCGGGCGTCGTCGAGGATGGCGCGTGCGACGCACCGCGCGAGCAGCCAACACTCCACCCGCAGAGGAGCAGCAACGCGCACCGTCGCTGCATGCGTTGAAGCTTGCTCCAAGACCGCGGATTCGATGGGAAATGGGCCATCACACGTCACGCCGTGTAGCGACGCAACAGACCGACGACGATGCCGTGCACGTGCACGTCGTCGCGCGGAACGCGCAGAGGTTGCGCGGCTCCACCGGCGGCATCCAGCCGCACGCGGTCTTCTTCGAAGAACACACGACGCACCGCGAGCATGCGTTCGAGAACCGCGGCGACCACGAGCTGACCGTCTTCCGCTTGGGAGGCGTGTCGCGCGATCACGGTGTCGCCCTCGCGGATCTCCGCGTCGCACATCGACGCTCCGCGCGCGCGCACCGCGAAGTGCCGGCCGCGCCCCAGCATGGCAGCCGGCACGGCAACGCGGCGGTCGCTGGCGACCAGCTCGTAGCGCGTGCGCGCCACGCCCTGG
>JBFJHN010000218.1:0-5367 GCA_041613275.1 Candidatus Krumholzibacteriia bacterium
GAAGCAGCCATTCGGATCGCAAAGGATCTCGTAGCTCGACTTCGCCGCGTTGCAGGAGATCCTCGTTCGCTTCGACCACCTGACCCGAAAGCGGCGACCGCACGGTGAGCGTGCCGCCCGACTGATCGAGCCAGGCACACGGATCCCCGCGCCGAATGCGCATGGCAGCCGGCGCGAGCACGATGCAACGCAGCCGCCCGAGAACCCATGCCGCAAGCGGATCGAGGCCCATGCGCACCAGACCGTTGCGCCCGATGCGCAGCCAGACGTGCGAGTTGGAATAGAGGCTCTGTGGATCCAGCCCCGGCAACGGTCGATCGACCAGATCGCTGAACGGCGAACGTGCCGCCGATGTGACCTCGGTTCCCAACGCGGTGCGCGTGCTTGGAGGTGGAGCGTCGTCTCGACGCAGCCCGGTGCGTCCCGCATCGACGGCCCGTGTGTCCGCGTGCCGGAGCGCGGCATCCAAGGCGCAATCGGCGCATTCAAGGCTGCGGTCGCAAAGCCACCACGTCAGCACTCCCGCTTCCATCCACACGCAAGGCGTCGTGCCCTCGGGGACCACGCGCGTGCGTGTCGTTTCCGCGACGCGGTCCTGGGGCGGAGGCGGCGTCGGGCCATGCTTCGAAGTCGGCCTTTTCATGGGAATCCCTCCCCACCCGCACGGCGGCGTGTCGCTCGCCGTGCACGCATGCTCAAGATTCGGCGCCCAGAGGGGCGGGTGCCGAGACCAGGTTGCGGCGGCGCAGCAGACGGTTCGCCGGCCTCTGAATGGGCTCGAAGATCGGCAGGTGTTTGCTGGCCAGTCCGAAGAGCGCGAAGCCGAGCGCCACGATCATCATCGTCACCGCGATCTCCATCCACGTCGGGAAGTAGCGCGCACCGGTGCCAAGCTCGAGACCGGTGATGCCGACGTTCAGTCGATTCAAAACGAAGCCGGAAACGGCGCATGCCGAACCGACCAGGAGCCCGGTCGAGCTGTGGCGAACACGCGGCAACGCAAACAGCGTGATGGGGATGAGCGATCCCAGGGCGATCTCACCGACGAAGGTCCAGCCCGGCAGCGTCCCCGCCCACACCGCTCCCAAGGCGTCATGCGCCGCGAGATCCTGAAATCGCCAGACGAGATAGATGGCCTGCACCACCACGACGATGCGTGCAAGGTCGGCGAGCAGAGGCTTCTCGAGCTGCTTGCCGAAGGCCAGACCGCTCAGGCAGGACTCGAAGATGACCATGGCGAATCCCACGCCGAGGGCCGAGATGAAGAAGAACACCGGCAGCATCGGCGTGTACCACAGCTCGTGCAGCTTCTCCGGCACGATCAGGAACAGCGCTCCCAGAGATGACTGATGCAGCGTCGAGAGCAATACGCCGAGGACCACCAGAGGGACCGAAATGGCGCGCAGGATACGACGTGGCCGCTCGAGCCGGAGCTTCTCGAAGACGATCGGGCTGAACTCGAGTGCCAGCACCGTCGTGTACAGCATCACGCACCACGCTACCTCGAACATGACCGAGTGCGGATTGCGCATGACGAGGGGATGCCAGATCCGATACGGCCGCCCCAGGTCGAAGAGCAACGCGACGATCACGAGCAGGTAGCCCAGAAACGCGGTCAAGAGCGTGGGACGCAAGACCGGTTTGTAGCGTTCGATGTTGAAGACATGCACCAGCGCCATGACGGCGAAGCCGCCGGCGGCAAGCCCGACGCCGCACAGGACGTCGAACCCGACCCACAGGCCCCACGGAAACTCGTCGGAGAGCGCCGTGCTGGCCCCGAGGCCTTGCGTAAAGCGTACCCAGGTCGCGGCCAGTCCGGCCGCGATGACGACGGCGAACACCGCGTTCCAGAAGCTGATGCGCGAAAGGGCTCTCATGATTCCTCCACCTCCAACACGCCGTTCGTCGCGCTGCTGCGATCTGCAGCGTCGGCCGCTTCGAGCTTCTCGATCTCCATGCGTCGGTTGACGATCCACCAGATCCCCAGGAGCGCCACACCGCCGATCGACACGACGTGGGGCACCTTGGACAAGGCCTGCCACGTGAGCGACGGCATCTCCGTGTCGGGCAGATTGCTCGCGAATCCGAGCTGTCCGAACGGCACCGAAGCCAGGAACAGCACGTTGGTGCCGCCCACCTCCCGCTCCCCGTAGATGTGATCCACATAGGTGTCCGGATCCTCGCGGATGCGCCGCCGTGCCTCGTCGAGCAGCTCGTCGCGCGGGCCAAACGTCGTGGCTTCGGCGGGGCACGCGGCCACACAAGCAGGGACCTCACCGTCGCGTACGCGGTCGATGCAGCCGATGCACTTGCGAATGCGCGGCAGCGGCCGATCCCACTCGTACTTCGGGACCTCGAACGGGCAGGCCAACATGCAGTAGCGGCAGCCGATGCAGCGACTCTCCTCGTACGCCACCGGTCCTTCGTCCGACTTGTAGAGCGCCCCCACGGGGCACACGGACGCGCAGGACGGATCCGCGCAATGCATGCACATGCGTCGCACATAGGTGTCGCCATGCTCCTCGACGACCGTCCAGGTGCGAGACGTGAGCTTGGCGTCGATGTCTCCCGGAAGCTCGTTGGCCTCTTTGCACGCTTCCGCGCAGGCGTTGCAGCCGACGCATCGCGTCGTGTCGACCAGAACTCCGACGTTCATGGCGTTCCTCCTCTGAGTTCCGAGCGCTCGCTCACGCGTTCAGCAAGAACTCCTGCTCGAAGCGCGCCCAGTTCTCGGCATCGAGGTGCTCCAACACGTGCGCAACCGGCACACCGCCGTCGGCCATCGACGCCCCCACCGCCATGTCGGGTGCGTAGCGCGTCACGAAGTCGCCGACGCGCTTCACCTCGTAATGCAGCCAGTCGTGGGCGTCACGACCGATGCGCAGCCATGCAAGCTCCTTGGCCAGGTTCCTGGGTTGCAGCCGAAGCAACCATCCGTTCTCGTACGGCGATTCGTAGACACGCGCGGGGTGCTGCAGCGCCTCGAGGTTCACCTCGGTCACGCTGCCCTGGACCGGTGCCGCAAACGCCAGGTTCTTGTCGCGACGGTGCGCGACCAGCGCGGCATCGCCGTGCGACAGCTCGGTGCCTTTCGCCGCCAGCTGGACGCGATCCGCCGGGCCCAGGAGCTGGTTGGCCAGCTCGTCGATGCCGACGACGACGCTGCCGTCCGGTTCCAACCGGGCCCACGTGTGTCCGGGACCCAGAAACAACCCAGAGGGCAATGCAAAGCCGTTGACATCGAACAGCGGCGCCATGGCGCGGGCGCTCTGCGCCGCAACCCGACGACGTACCCGTGTGCGCCAAACGTCGACGCTCAAGAACACAACAATGGTGAGAACGACGAGAATCGCAGTCATGGGGCTCACCTCCTTCACGGCGATGCGCCACGCTTCTTCGAAGCGAAGCGAACCGCATCGTTCGACCTGGACACTCGCAAGCTGCGCGCCGAATCCGCGCTCGGGATGAGAGAGCCGTCGCGTCACGACAAGTGCTGCTGGATGAACGAGTAGCGCGGGTGATGGGGAGTGAGAGAAACGACACCGTAGTCAGCGTCTTGATGACGAGGTGTCGGCTTCTTCAACGCCGTTTCGGTGTCCGAGATGTGGAAGAGCGCAACACACGATTCGCGTTCGTGTTGCCAATGACCGCTCGTACGCGAAAAACGTGTACACATGTCGAAAGTCTCGACAGCGGGTGGCGCTCCGAAACGCTCGCCGCCTTCTCATCACACCTACGCGATACGGTTGGCATGTCTTGTTGTTCATGTATTGTGAAAACCTCGCTCTTTCGCACGAGAACGGCTTGTGATAGCGCTGAACGAGTGGTAAATACATGAAGAGGTTAAATAGTCACCGGGTTAAGCAATCATGGCACCGCTCGACCGTGCAATCTCTTCGCACGCGGGTCGAAGCTTCGAGCCGGACGAGAGTTCGCTGTATCGTTTTCTGCGTAACAGCCACATCTTCAGCTCTGCCGTACGCGAAATCCTGGAAACCAAGTTTCTCGTCGATACCTGTGACGACCCGATCACGCTTCCGCAGTTTCATCTGCTCAAGTTGATCGTGCTGAACGGCCAGCACCACGTCGGGGAGATCGCGGACTTGCTCGGCGTGAGCTCCCCCGCCGCTTCGAAGAACGTCGACAAGCTGGAGCGTTTGGGCCTGGTGCGGCGAACGCCCAGCCGCATCGACCGCCGCGTCACGTTCCTGATTGCCACCGAGAAGGCCCGGGATGTCGTCAACCGCTATGAGGCCCACAAGCTCGAGCGACTGATTCCTTTGTTCGACAAGTTCGAAACCGCCGAGATCGCGCAGATGTCGCGGCTGCTCGAGCGTTTCTCCGTTCTTTTGTACGCACGCGAGATCGAAGCGGACGGTGGCTGCCTGCGCTGCGCCGTGTACGGGCAGTCGAACTGTCCGATCGGCTGGGTGCTCGGAAACTGTCCGTACGACAAAGCGCGTTCGAGAGCTGCGTTGCACAACGAGGAGGAGCCTGCGTGAACGGGAACCACGGCAAACGCTACTGGAGGCGGCCCTTCGATCTGGAGCGCATGCCACGTGTACGCGGCGAAGTGTCGATCCTCGAGGATCGTTGCAAGGGTTGTGCGTACTGCGTGGAGTTCTGTCCGCGCGGCGTCCTTGCCGTGTCCGCGCGCTTCAACATCAAGGGGTACCACCCCCCCGACGTCGTCGCGCCCGAAGCCTGTACGGCGTGCCATCTGTGTGAGCTCTTGTGCCCCGACTTCGCCATCGGCGTCCGCGAGGAGCAGGTTTCGACGCCCGATCCGGAGGCCTGCGATGCATGCTGATCCCAAAGCCGTCTTGACGGGCACGCACTACCTGGACGGCGACCACGCCTCTGCCGAAGGCGCGCTCGCCGCGGGCTGCCACTTCTTCGCCGGCTACCCGATCACGCCTTCGACGGAGATCGCCGAACGCATCGCGCGGCGATTTCCGCGCGTCGGCGGCGTCTTCCTGCAGATGGAAGACGAGATGGGTGCCATGGCTGCGGTTCTGGGCGCCGTTTGGGGCGGCGCCAAGGCGATGACCTGCACCTCCGGCCCCGGCTTCTCTCTGATGATGGAGAACCTGGGACTGGGCATCATGATGGAAACACCCTGCGTTCTCGTGAACGTGCAGCGTGGCGGCCCGTCCACCGGACTCCCGACGATGGTCGGGCAAGCCGACGTGATGCAGGCGCGCTGGGGCTCGCACGGCGACTACGAGATCATCGCGCTGGCGCCCAACTCGCCGCAGGAAGCCTTCGACCTCACCATCGAGGCCTTCAACCTGTCCGAGCGCTACCGCGTGCCGACCCTCGTCCTCATGGACGAGTGCGTGGGCCACATGACCGAGAAGGTGGTGA
>JBFJHN010000219.1:0-5362 GCA_041613275.1 Candidatus Krumholzibacteriia bacterium
CCAACTTCGACGGCATCCGCGGCGATCCGCGTTTCCAGGCTGTGCTCACCCGGCACGGTCGATCCGCCTAGGCGCCGTTTGGCCTGCGCATGAATGCCGAAAACCCATGGAGTCGTCATGCACGAACCGCGCGTTCTCCAATCGTCCATCCTGGATCGTATCGGCAACACGCCGCTTCTCGAGCTCAGGGGGATCGTCCCACGGGACTGCGCTCGCATCCTGATCAAGCTGGAATCCGAGAACCCGACCGGCGCGATGAAGGACCGCATGGCGCTTGCCATGATCGAAGCCGCGGAGAAGGACGGCCGGCTGGGGGAACGGGGTCACGTCATCGAGTACACGGCGGGGAGCACGGGCGTTTCGCTGGCTCTGGTGTGCGCCGTCAGGGGACACACGCTGAGCATCGTCACCTCCGATGCCTTCAGCGCCGAGAAACGCCGACACATGGCGGCTCTCGGAGCGGAGTTGACGATCGTACCCAGCGACGGCGGTGGCATGGATGCGTCGTTGACGAATCGAATGATCGAAGCGGCTCGCGAGATCACCGAACGCACCGGCGGGTTTTGGACGGATCAGCTTCGAAACGCCGATCAGATCGCCGCTTATCACAGGATGGGAGAGGAGATCTGGTCGCAAACCGGTGGGGAGCTGAACGCTTTCGTCCACATGGCAGGCACCGCGGCATCATCGCGCGGTGTCTCGGAGGCCTTGCACCGCCACGATCCCGATATCCACTGCGTCGTCGTCGAGCCGCAGGAATCGGCGGTCCTGTCTGGTGGATCGCCGGGATCGCACAAGATCGAGGGTGTCGGCGTAGGCTTCGTCGTACCGCTCTGGGATCCAGCTGCCGTCGACGAGGTCGCAACCGTATCGACGGAGGAGGCCATGGACACGGCGCGGAAGCTGGCGCGCAGCGACGGCCTGTTCGCGGGCACCTCGACGGGTGGCAACGTCGCGACGGCGATCCGAATCGGCAAGAAGCTGGGTCCCAACGCCACGGTTGTCACCATCATGTGCGACAGCGGGATGAAGTACCTGTCCACGGCACTGTACGGCAGCGTTTGAGCGTAACGCGACGTTCTTGGTCGCTGACGTTCATGAGCGCTTTCCGGCTAGCGGAACAACGCCTTCACCCGGCTCCATGCGTGCGACTCGACGCTCGTGGCCTGGGTGAAGTCCAGATCCACACCCATGCGCACCTCGGTCGTGGTGAGGCTGACGAGCGTGGGGTTGGCACACGTGGCGTCACCGTGGCACACGCGAAGGTTCCCGCTCATGGTCGAGCCTTCGGCGCTCACGCAGTAGACGCCGGGGTACACGCCAATGATGGCGTAGGATCCCGAGCTCGTTGCGATGTGTCCGGGCCGGAAGCCCTCCTCGAGGCAGTTCGTATCGCTGGAAACGTCGATGCGCGCCTCGATCTGACCGGGAACCAACGTGATCGTGCCGTGGATTTCCGCCAACGGCAGCGCGAAGTCGAGCGCGGACTGAGACGAAGCCGACGACACCCCAGACGGTTCGGTGCCGCCCGCGTACCAGCCGAAGACGTCCGCCCCGCTGATGTCGTCGATCCCGCCGCCGTCCACATCGAGGAATGCCGCAATCAGAACCGTCGCGCTCACGCCCGCGTTGTCGAAGCCGAGCGTATAGGGTTGTGTGAGCGGCGGCGCGCCTACGGCAATGGTCTGGAGGTCGAGGATCGTCACGTCCTCCACTCCCACGGTATCGACGACAGCGACGAACAGCGTGTCGGCCGCGTGCGTTCCCTGGTAGGTGATCGTCCCTGAGAGCGTGACCGGAGCCGCGAACAGTGTGGTCGCGATCGAAGTCAAAACAGCAAACAAGACCAGCGCGGTGCTCCGTGGCCGGCGCATCATGACCTCCCGTGTTTCGCACGTAGCTGCGATTGCCCGTCGATGAAGGCTATTCGCTACGACTGGAATGGACAATGCTAAATCGCGCCCGGCTTGCGCGCCAACTACCGGACAAGAAGGGCGCCCGTGACAGGCACGAGCGCCCGAAGACCGGATGCCGTCGCGCGAAGTCGCAAGCAAGTACGCTTCCACCGCGCGGCGCATGTTACGAAGACGCCCGCGACGAGCCGCTCAGTGACTCGCGTGCACGGCGCCGAGCTGTTCCATCATCGCCATCGCGTCCGAGACGCCCCAGTGCTCGACGGCTTTGCCGTTCTCGAAGCGCACGATGTCGATCACCCGCACGTTGATCTTCTTGCCCGTGCCGGCCATGCCCATGAACTCGCCCTTGTGCGTGCCGCTCATGGTCAGGTAGGCGGCAACCTTGTCACCGTCGGCCATGTAGAAGTCGACCGTGAAGTTCAAGTCGGGGAATGCCTTTCGCATCATGGCAAAGAAGCCCTTCACCCCGGCGCGGTCGGCGCTGAGGCCGGGGAAGGCCTCGTGTTCCACGAAGTTCGCGGCCATGATTTCGTCGACCACGTCGAGGTTGCCCTTGTTGGCGACTTCGGCATAGAAGCGCTTGCACTTCTCGATGTTCGCCTTCTCGTCCTTGTCGGCGAAAGCGGACCCTGCGACGAGACACATCAGAGCCGCGATCATGCCCAAGCGTCGAAACATCATCGACCCCTTTCAATGGAACGTCGCGCGACCGAAAACGGCCCGCCTACGGTCAGACCTACGAGCGCCGGCCGCACGGCCTCGCCCTGCGGCTGAGCTGCTCGATGGACCGAAGTGACGGGATGCTACTTCCGCCGTGCGCGCCTTTCAATGGGGAACTGCGCGGTTGAGCGTTGCCTTGTTCGGCTTGGTCGGCGTGTTTAACATGCCCTCGATTCGCTCACCCCTTGCGCACACCGGAAGGAAGGCCGTGCCGCAGTCGCGTCCCGATCCGCATGCACCGCTCCGCGAGGACATCCGGCGTCTGGGCACCCTGCTGGGTCAGGTGCTCACGGAGCAAGGCGGCCGCGAGCTTCTCGAGACGGTCGAGCGCGTCCGGGCGCTCTCGAAGGCCGACCGCGCCGCCGGCGCGGAAGCCCCCACCGGTCTCCTGCAGCTCCTCGCCGACGTTCCGGTGGATCGGGCGGTGCCGCTGGCGCGCGCCTTCTCGATGTTCTTGGCGCTGTCCAACATCGCCGAGCAGCATCATCGCATCCGGCGCCGGCGCGACTACCGCTCGAATCCGGACGCGCCGCCGCAGCGCGGTTCGTTCGAAGAGTGTTTCGACCGGCTGTTGACGGCGGGCGTCCGCGGCGACGACCTGCGACGCTGCGTGAGCGGAATGCGCATCGAGCTCGTGCTCACGGCGCATCCCACCGAGATCAACCGGCGTACGAATCTGCGTCGATACCACGCCATCGGTGAGCTTCTGGAGGAACGCGATCGTCATCGCGACGACCCCGTCGAAGTAGCCGAGCTCGATGAGCAGCTCGGTCGCGAGATCACCGCGCTGTGGTTGACCGACGAGGTGCGCCAGGAGCGTCCGACGCCGCTCGACGAGGCGCGCAGCGGCCTGTTGCTCTTCGAGCAGACGCTTTGGAACGCCCTGCCGCGCGCGTTGCGTGCGCTCGACCGCGAGCTGGCCAAGCGCACGGGCGCGGGGCTGCCGCTGGACGCTGCGCCGATTCGCTTTGGCTCCTGGATGGGCGGCGACCGCGACGGCAATCCGAACGTTACCGCGCGCGTCACGCGGCAGACCTGCCTCCTACAACGTTGGATGGCGGCTCGTCTGTACCGCGACGCGGTGGCCCGTCTGCGCATGGAACTCCCGCTGCGTCAGGGAAGTGCCGAGCTCGCGGCCCGCGCGGGGACGGCGCACGAGCCCTATCGTGCCCTGCTGGGTCGAGTGGTCGAGCGCCTCGAAGCCACCGAGCAGTGGTGCGACTCGGCATATCGCCAGCTGGAGTCGGACTCCACAACGGTCGACGACGCACCGGATGCCGTCTTCACGCGTGCGCACGAATTGCTCGAGCCGCTGGTCGTATGTTGGCGCTCGCTGCACGAGACTGGTGCGGAACGCGTGGCGCGCGGCTCGCTGCTCGATCTGCTGCGGCGCGTGTCGACGTTCGGGCTGACGTTGGTGCGGTTGGACATCCGGCAGGACGCGCGGCGACACCGCGACGCCCTGGCTGAAATCGCGCGTGCACGTGGCGACGGTGACTATTTGCAGTGGCCGGAAGAGCAGCGCCGGGACTACCTGCGAGAAGCCCTGCAGAGCGCGGCTTCGTTCGTCCCCGCCGACTTCCGTCCGTCGCCCGACGTCGCCGAGGCGTTGGACACGTGCGCCGTCATCGCACGGGAGTCGTCCGAGTGGATGGGAGCGTACGTCGTTTCGATGGCGTCGAGCCCATCGGACGTGCTCGCGGTGGAAGTCCTGCAGCGCGCCGCCGGCGTCAACCCGCCGATGCCCGTCGTGCCGCTGTTCGAAACGCTCGACGATCTGCGCGGTGCCGCCGGCACGCTCGAGGAGCTCTTGCGCGATGCCGAGTTCTTCCAGCGAACGCGCGGCCAGATCGAAATCATGCTCGGGTACTCGGACTCGGCCAAGGACGCGGGACGATTCACGGCCAGCTGGGCGTTGTACCGCGCGCAGGAGCAGCTGCACGATGTGTGTCGTCGGCACGGGGTGCAGCTCACGCTGTTCCACGGACGCGGCGGCTCCATCGGACGCGGCGGTGGCCCCACGCACGCCGCCATCCTCTCGCAGCCCCCCGGCACCATCGGTGAACGCATGCGCGTGACGGAGCAGGGCGAGGTGATCCAAACCAAGTTCGGTTTGCCCGGCATCGCGCGCCGCACGCTCGAGCTCTACGTGACTGCGGTCGCCGAGGCGACGCTTCTCCCACAACCGAAGCCTCAGGATCGCTGGTGCCGGCTCATGGACCGGATGGCCGAAGCGGCGCGCAACGACTATCAGTCGCTCGTCGCCGAGCCGCGCTTCGTCGAGTACTTCCGACGCGTCACGCCCGAGCCCGAGCTGGGTGAGCTGCTCATCGGCAGCCGTCCGGCGCGCCGACCCGGAGGCGAGGGCTTGGAGAGCCTGCGCGCCATTCCTTGGGTGTTCGCGTGGATGCAAACGCGCGTGCTGCTGCCGGGTTGGTTGGGGGTGGGGCGCGGGCTCGCGGCCGCGCTGGACGGGCAGGACCGCGAAATCGTTTCGGAGATGGTGCGGGGGTGGCCGTTCTTCCGCGCGACGCTCGAGCTGATCGAGATGGTCTTGGCCAAGGCCGATCTCCGCATCGGGCGCTACTACGAAGCCAAGCTGGCGCCGGACTACGCCGATCTGGGCGACGGCATCCGCGCACGTTTTGATGAAACGGAGCGTCGCGTGAAGGAAGCACTGCAAACGACTTTGGAGAGCTTAAATTCTAGGTGGATCACGTTTCAGC
>JBFJHN010000220.1:0-5358 GCA_041613275.1 Candidatus Krumholzibacteriia bacterium
CCGAGCATCTCGACGCCGTCCGCGAGTCGGACTCGGGAGCGTTGCTGCGTGTGCTCGACGAGGCCGTGCGTGCGAACGATCAGGGACGCGCGTGCGCCGCGGTCGCACGCTACGCGGAGCATGGGCACTGCGAGGATGGCGTTTTCGAGCTGCTGCGCCGTTACGCCATCAGCGAGGACGGACGCCTGCACGGTGAGAAGTACTACGCGACCGTGCGCGAGGAGTTCGCACGCACGCGCCCTGCCTATCGATGGCGACACCTGCTGGGGTTGGCGCGGGCCACGGCAAGCGCCTACGGCTATTCGGTCGACGATCGTCCCGGACATCGAGCCCCGGGCTACGAGGAGGCCTGCAGGCTCTTGGGCGTCGAAGCTTGATCGTTGAGCGGCGTACGCGGCCCGAAGGGACCGTGCTCGCAGCAGGAGCGCGCCGACGGACGGGGCGCGCGCGCCATCGATGTGGAGAGACGGAATGACCGACGATCGCGCGCTCACGCCACCTCCGCCCGACACGGTCGAGCGCTGGCTTTGGGACTTCGTCACCACCACCGATGCCGAGCTCAAGCTGCGCCCGCCCGAGCGCCCCGGCGCTTGGGAGAGCACGCCGCCGGTGCGCGTGTTGTCGGCTCCGGGTCGGGCGCCCGGATGGTGCCTGCTCGACAAGGCGCCGAAGCGCGTCAAACCCGGAGCGCTCGAGCACGCACGCCGTCGTTGCCAGCTGTTTCACACGTTTCTGCACCACGAGCTGCAGGCGGCCGAGCTCATGGCCTGGGCCCTTCTGGCGTTCCCCGAAACGCCTGCGGCGTTTCGCCGCGGTCTGCTGTCCATCCTCGAAGACGAGCTGCGCCACCTGAAGCTGTACCGCGAGTACCTGCACGACCATGGCGTTCGATTCGGCGACTTCCCGCTGCGCGACTGGTTCTGGACGCGCGTGCCGCAGTCGCAGCACCCGGCGGAGTTCGTCGCCGTGATGGGCCTGGGCTTCGAGGGCGGAAACCTCGATCACGCCGAGCGCTTCGCCCGCTGGTTCCGCGACGCGGGCGACGCGCACGGGGCAGACATCCTCGAGCGCGTGTGTGCAGAGGAAGAGCGTCACGTGCGCTTCGCGGCGCGCTGGTTCCGCGAGCTCACCGGCGGGCTGAGCTTCGAAGCATGGCGGGCACATCTGCCTGAGCCGCTCACGCCCACGATGATGCGCGGGCATGCGCTCAATCGGCCGGCACGCGAACGCGCGGGGTTCGACGCAACCTTCCTCGACCGCCTCGCCGAGTGGTCATGAGACTCGCCTGGGTGCTCAATCTGGACGCAGACGAAGAGCTGCGCGATCCCGCACGCTACCGCAGGACGCCCGCCCTGGCACGCCTCGTGCGCGCGCACGCGCGCCACGCCCACGCGCTCGTCGGTCCAGGCGATCGCGTCGTCGACTCCGCGTCCGCGCCGCTGGGAGAAGAGTTCGTCGGGCGAGCGTGGTGTCCGACACCGAGCGCGCTCAGCGCTCTGCGCGCCGCCGGTGTCCGTGTGCCGCGCGCGCCCGCGGTCGAGGTGCTGCAGCGCGTCAACAGTCGGCGTTTCGTGCACACGCTCGGGCTCGATCTCGACGGCGCCTGCTACGTCACGCTTGCCGACGATCTGGATGCTCGTCTCGAAAACTGCGCGCGACATGCAACCGCGCTCTCGCACGACACGTGGGTTGCAAAGAGCGCCTTCGGCTTCGCGGGCCGCGGACAGTGGCGCTTCCGCCTCCCCAACCTGGACGCAGAGGCGCGGCGTAAGCTCGCGACGATGCTCTCGAACGCGCGCGAGATGCAGATCGAGCCGTGGGTGGAGCGCACCGGCGACTTCGGCATGCACGGCTGGCTCGACGTCGATGGAGCGCTGCATCGAGGCATCCCCACGGTTCAGGCGTGCGACGCGCGAGGCGTGTGGCGCGAATCCCGTCCCGTGCGATCGCTGGAGCTGAGCGCCGAAGAAGCATTCGATCTGACGGCGACGGTCGAACGCGTGGCCGAGGCGTTGCGGTCCGCTGGCTACTTCGGACCGTTCGGCGTCGACGCGTACCGCTGGCGCGATCGGAGCGGCCGCGTGCGCTTCCATTCCTGCAGCGAGATCAACGCGCGCTACTCGATGGGTTGGTCCATCGGCATGCGCGACTTCCGCCCGCCGATTGCGTGAGCCGGTCCGAAGCGCCGGCGTTCCCCCCCCCCAAAGCGCCGGCGTGCGTGCGAAGGCCCCCGCCGCCGGTGGCAAATGTTGCCTTTCTCCGATCGCCGTTTCGGGCGTTCAAGACGCTGCACCCGACGCCACATAACGTTTGCCAGGCAACGACACCTGTGGGGTCCGCCCGGACGCGACGTCACGAGGGGACGACGGCGCCCGGGTGGGCTCCTGGAGAACGACGATTTCAAACAGGGGGGACTCATGAACCGCCACCGCTCGTTGGCGTGTGTGACCACGCTGATCTTCGCATCCACACTCGCGATCCTCGGGTGCCAATCGCCGCTCGACTCTCCGTCATCCGTCGACGAGACGGACCGCTCGGCGAACCCCGAAAAAGTCGTCGCCCGCATCACGGGCGGTGGCCGCTACCTCTTTGCCAATACTTTCGACATCCAGTTCTCGATTGGCGCCGTCGAGCGCGACGACGGCACCGTGTCCGGCAGCTTCCACCAGAAGCTGGACCTCGGAGGTCAGCTGGTCGAGATCCACGGTAGGGTGACCTGCTTGACGTTCGACGAGGCGAACGGCCGCGCTTGGGTGGGGGGTGTGGTTACCGAGAACAACTCCGAGCATCCCGACTTCCAGGTGGACATCACGCAGCCGGGGCGCGACGTGTGGTTCCGCGTTCTCGATACGGATGATTCGGGGACGCCCGATCGCACCACCTTCCTGGGCTTCGAAGGTGGCGGCGGCATCATCACGTCGGAGGAGTATTGCGAAGCGGCCATCTGGCCGGACGACAACGCGCGTACCCATCCCGTCACCCAGGGCGGGATCACCGTGACGCCCTGAACGGACCCTCCCCGTCGGGGAGTCGGCATGGCCGGGACTCGTGTTCCCTGATTCGAGCTCTCGGCCATGCCACGATTCGCGAAGTGCTACACTCGATCTCGTGACAAACCGCAAGGGGGGAGTGGGATGTCACGATTCGTCCCGGTGACCATGGGGTCGCCCGAGTTTCGCGACGTCGACGTAGACGGCTTCCACATCGCAGCGGTCCGCTTCGCGCCCCGCGACTGGCTGCCTCCACACGAGCACGAGCACGCCACGATCGCCGTCATGCTCGACGGCTCGTTCGACCTGCGCATCGCCGGTCGAGCGCTTGCGTGCGAGCCGGGAACCGCGTTCACCGAGCCTCCGGGGGAGCGCCACGCCAACCGCATCGAGCGCGGGGGCGCGCACGTTCTCGTCGTGCAACCGGATCTGCATCGCGCCGACGACCTGCAGCTGGACGCGCGCCTGTTGCACGAGGTGAGCCATTTTCCGCGCAGCCCTGCGATGCGGCTGGCGAAGGAGGTGATGCACGAGCTGCAGGTACCCGACGCCGTCACGCCGATCGCCGTCGAGGGGTTGGCGCTCGAGATGCTGGCGCTTCTCACGCGCGCCCTGCGTCGACGTGATGGTGAAGCCCGCGTTCCCGAGTGGTTCGCGCGTGTCGAGGACGTGGTGCGGGCGCGTTTCCGCGAACCGCTGCGCGTCGCCGACGTGGCGCACGAGGTGGGTGTGCATCCGGTACACCTCGCTCGCGTCTTTCGCGCCAAGCACGGCGTACCCCTGGGAACGTACGTGCGCCAGCTGCGACTGCAGTGGGCCGCGGAGCAGCTGGTACGCAGCAATGCGTCGCTGTCGCAGATCGCGCTCGGTGCCGGCTTCTCCGATCAGAGCCATTTGAGCCGCCTGTTCAAGGCGCATCTGGGCACCACGCCCGACCGCTACCGTCGCGCCCACACCAACTGAACGCGCCTGCCCACCCCGTCCGTCCGCCGAGGTGCGCACCCCTCCGTCCGAGCGCGCGGACCTCTTGCCTTGCCTCCGCGCGGATGCCAGGATCATGGGAATCCGAGCATCGTTCGTCCTCGCCACGGAGGCTCATCCATGCACACCCACGGGCTTCGACGTCTCATTGCCAGCGCTCTGCTCGTCGCGGGGATCGCACCCGGGGCGATCGGCGAATCCACCGATCTGGAAGTCGTTCACAAGATCCGCCAGGAAGCGTTCAAGCGCTCGCAGGTCATGGATCACCTGTTCCATCTGAGCGAGGTGTACGGCCCACGCATGACGCGTTCGCCCGGCATTCAGCAAGCAGCGCAGTGGGTGCTGGAAACTGCCGAGGGCTGGGGTCTCGACAACCCACACCTCGAGCCCTGGGGACCTTATGGACGCGGCTGGTCGGCGAGCCACTTCGAGGCGCATCTCGTCGAGCCGCAATACACGCCGCTGATCGGCGTGCCTTCGAGGTGGGCTCCCGGCACGAACGGGTTGGTGTCCGGGACACCGATGCTGGCGCCGCTGGACTGGCCGCGCGCTCTCGACGATCGACGGCGTGCACTGGACGAATGGAAGCAAGCCTACGCGGGCAAGCTGCGTGACCAGATCGTGCTCATGCGCAAGGCGCCGAAGGTCAAAGAGGTCACCCAGGCCCTGTCCAATCGGCTGGATCACGAGGAGCTGTCCGAGCGTGCCGATGCGCCCGAGCCGCTCGAGCCCATCGACATCGACTTCGCCGATCCCGAGGTTCCGGAGGATCCCGACGAGCGCGCGCGTTTTCTCGCCCACGCGCCGCGGCACGTCTTCGAGAAGATCCGCGAAGAGCGCCGCGCCTTGCTGTACGAGCTCAACCGGTTTCTGGTCGACGAGGGCGTGCGGCTGGCGATCTACCCGGCGTGGCGCGGCGACGGCGGAACCATCTTTCCGCCGACCGTCGGATGGCACGAGAAGAAGGCCGTCGACCCCCCGCCTTCGATCGTGCTGACGCCCGAGCACTACAACCGCCTGGCGCGCCTTGCGGAGCAGGGGAAACCGTGTCGTGTCGCGGTCGAGGTGCGGGCGCAGTTCCACGAGGAGCACGAGCCCGCCAACGTCGTGGCCGAGATTCGCGGCGGGCGCAAGGCCGACGAGCTCGTCATCATCGGTGCACACTTCGACGACGTTGGGTACGCGACCGGCGCCACCGACAATGGCGGAAGCTGCGCGGTGATGATGGAGGTCATGCGCATCCTCAAGACGCTGGACGTGAAGCTGGACCGAACGGTGCGCATGGTGCTGTGGACCGGCGAGGAGGAGGGACTGCTCGGATCGAAAGCCTACGTCAAGGCACATTTCGGCAACGTCGAAACGATGGAGCTCAAGCCGGCGCACGCCA
>JBFJHN010000221.1:0-5358 GCA_041613275.1 Candidatus Krumholzibacteriia bacterium
GTTGAACGAGGGCATGGGCAAGCTGCACTTTGTGCTCACGTTCATCGGCGTCAACCTCATCTTCATCCCCATGCACGGCCTGGGCATGATGGGGCACCCGCGGCGCTACTACGACGGTTCGCTGTACGAGTTCCTCGGCAACACGCTCGACCTGCACGTCATGATCACCTGGGCGGCGTTCATCACCGTGGCGGCGCAGATCCTCTTCCTGATCAATCTGGTGTGGGGCTGGACGAAGGGTCCGAAGGCGTCCGACAACCCTTGGGAGTCGACGTCGCTGGAGTGGTCCACGACGTCTCCGCCGCCGTTCGAAAACTTCAAGGGCGCGGAGCCCGAAGTGCACCACGGCCCGTACGAGTTCTCCGTGCCGGGGCACGAGCGCGACTATGTCATGCAGGCCGACCCGCCGAGCGCCGTTCCAAACAGGAGCTGATTCGACATGGCGACCACACCGACGGCACTGCAGCCTCTCCACGATCTGAAGGGCCCGACGCCGCCCCCACGGACCGGCCATGGCAACGGCAATGGCGGCGGGCAACCGTTCGGCACACCGCACGATGGTCCGCATCTCGCCGTCGTGGGCATGTGGGTGGCGTTGGCGCCCATCCTCATGCTGTTTCTCGCGTTCGTGAGCGCCTATGTCGTGCGCATGGGACTGGGCTCCAACTGGAGCGCCATCGCGTTGCCGCGGCTCATGTGGGGCACGACCGGCGTTCTCCTGCTGAGCAGCGTCCTGTTGGAGCGTGCGCGACGCGGTGCGAACGACGCCACGTCGCGGCCGTGGTTCCTGGCCACGCTCGCTTGCGGTGTGCTGTTCGTCGTTGGGCAGGCGGTGGCCTGGAGCCAGCTCGCCGCGCAGGGCATCTACATCAGCTCGGGAGCGCACAGTTCGTTCTTCTATCTGCTCACCGGTGCGCACGCGGTGCACCTCGGCCTGGGACTTCTGGCGCTGGCCGCCGCGGCGTTCTGGCCGGCCAGCCGCTTCGGCATGTCACGTGAGGTCGTTGCGCGCGTCACGGCGATCTACTGGTATTTCATGGGCGTGCTCTGGGTGGGCCTGTTCCTCGTACTCAGCTTCTGGAGGTAGGGCGTGGCGATCGCACAGGAAGCGAGATCGGGCATGTCGAAACTGTGGGGCGGCGGCGTGCATCCCTACGGCGTTTCGCACAAGAAGTTCGGCATGTGGCTGTTCCTGGCGTCCGACAGTCTGACGTTCGCGGCGCTGATCTTCGGCTACGCCTACCTGCGCCAGGCCAGCCCCGACTGGCCGCACCCGTTCGAGTTCTATCCGTCGATCGTGGTCTCCACGCTCATGACCTTCTGCCTGCTGACGAGCAGTCTGACCATGGTGCTCGCCGTCCATCACGCCAACGCGGGCGACTCGACGAAGGTCGTGCGCTGGCTCGTGGCGACCATGGCCGGCGGGCTGGCTTTCCTTCTGCTGCACGCCAACGAGTGGCGTGAGCTCATCCACCACGGCATGACGACGCGCAGCAATCCATGGGGCGACCCCATGTTCGGGGCCACGTTCTTCACCATGACCGGGCTACACATGTTCCACGTGCTCACCGGCGTCATCTACCTGGGCTACGTGGCGGTGAACCACTCGCGCGGCAAGACCGAGTCGGACAGCGTCGAGGTTTGCGGTCTGTACTGGCACTTCGTCGACCTGGTGTGGATGTTCATCTTCCCGCTGGTCTATTTGATGTCCGTGAGCATGGGCGACGCGGCACCCCACTAGGAGGCATCGGCATGGCACAAGGTGGAATGCGGGTCATGTACATCGTGTGGATCTGGCTGCTGGTGCTCACGATCCTCGAGGTGCTCCTGGCCTACTTCAAGGTTCCGACGACGATCATGCTGATCGCGCTTCTCGGGATGAGCATCGGCAAGGCGGCGATGATCGTCGCGTGGTTCATGCACATGCGGTACGAGCGCTACAGCCTGGTCATGACGCTGATTCCGGCAACGATCGCCTGCATCCTGCTGTTCAACATCGTCTGGCCGGATAGTGTGCGTCTCGAAAAACTGTTCTCGAACTGACCCATGAAGTTCACGAAGCGCATTTCGACGGCAGCGGGGCGCCGCACTCTCTTCTTGCTCGCGGCCGCTTCCCTCAGCAGCTTTCCCACGATGGCGCTTGCGCAGTGCGTGATGTGCGGCAAGAACGCCGAGTTCGCCGGCGACGGCGAGCCCGGACGCGCCTACGCAACGCTCGCCATCGCGGCTCTGGTGCTTCTCGTCCCCGCCCTGTCGATGATCGGCGGGCTCGCAGCGTACGTGTGGAAGCATCGCCACTAGTCAGAAGGTCATCCTTCACAGTCCGAGATCGCTCCAGCACGTGCCTGGGCGTACGCGAGCGGTTCCTCGAGGAACGTCGCTCAGCGGGCAGGGGACAGTCGGGTGAGCCCGCCGGCGGTGGCGAACCAGAAGTCGCCCTGGCGGTCCTGGTAGACGTCGAAGACGATGTTGGACGTCAAGCCGTCGCGTGCCGTGTACTGCCGCCACGTGTGCCCATCGAAGCGGAAGGCACCGCCGCGATCGGAAGAGAACCACACGGCACCCGTGTCGTCGACGATCTGCGGTGACATGTGGCGGCGCTGCCGGAACGTCGTCCAGTTGGTTCCGTCGAAGCGAATGGCTCCCTGCCGTCCCGTCCCGAACCAGATGTTGCCGGCCGGATCCTGCAGGACGGCGCGCACGTTGCGACCGGCCAGGAACGTCGTCCACCTGTCGCCGTCGAAACGCGCCGCACCCTTACGCGTGGCGAACCAGTAGCGTCCTTCGCGATCGTGCAGCGTGGCGTGCACGACCGAATGGGGAAGTCCGTCCGCGGTTCCGAAGCGCGTGCGCCACTGGGAGCCGTCGAAGACGAAGACGCCCCCGTTGCCGGAGAACAGCAGCTGCCCGGCGCCATCGGCATCGATGGAGAACACGACGCGGCCAGGAAGCCCGCTGTCCTGCGTCCACGCCGTCCAGCGATCCCGTGCCAGCCGGCTCACGCCTCCGCCCGCGAACCAAAGCGCGCCCGACGAGTCCTCGAAGACGTGCAGAGCGCCGTTCGCGGCCAGACCATCGTCGACGGTGAACGATTCCCAGCCGTCGGCGGTGCGCCGCGCGACGCCGCGGTTGCGTGTGCCGATCCACAGCGTGCCGTCGCGTGTCTCGAACGTACAGCGCACGTCGAGCTCGGGCAGGCCGTCTTCGACGGTGAAGCGCGTCCAGGTGCCGCCGTCGGCCGGGTCGCGCGAAGGCTCGTCCGCGGCAGGGGACGCACGGGGGAAAAAGGCTACCAAGTGAAGGAAGGCAGCGAAGACGAGGAGGCACGGCATCCACGTGCGCGCCACCGGCGTCGGCGAGAAACCGCGCGCGTCGCCGTGTCTCCTCGTCCCCGCGTCCATGCTCAGCGCGAACCCACCAGTTGGTCCAGGAACGCGGCAACCGCGGCGCCCTCACGCTCGCGCAGACCGACGCAGTCGTTCACCTGGTCGCTCACCTTCGCAAGCTGTGTCTCGGTGCCGGGCGCCTGATGGGCGGGCTCGGCGAAGAACTCCTTCGCGGCGGCCAAGCGCTCGGCCGAGCAGCCGCGCGCCACGAACGGCATGAAGCCCATGAACATCGGTGGAAGTCGCGACGCAAAGTCGTCGTAATGCGCCAGGAACCACTCGAACATGTACTCGCGGTTCGGAGTGTGGCTCATCACGCCGCCGGGAATGGCGAAGATCTCGTTGGGGCGCAGCGGCCCCTCCAGGGCGTACTGCAAGGCTTCGTCGCGCAGCGCCGGGTCTCGGAATCGGCCCAGCGTGGACAGGTAGCGGCTGCGGTCGGCGGGGACCTCGGAAGACTCGAAGCGTGACTTGTACTTCTCGAACAGCGCGCGATCGCCGCGGATGGCCGAGAGCTGCAGCGCGACGCCGGCGAGCGAGGCGTCGATCGAGCTCGTGTCCTCGGTGTACTTGCGCGCAATCTCTTCGGCGTATTCCAGGATCTCGGCGTCCTTCCCGGTGTCGCCCAACCAGCGCAGCAGCTGCGGACGGAACAACGCCACCTCTTCGTCCTCGCCCGGTTTCCTCTCGCGGCCGAAGCGTTCGAGAGCCGGCGTCAACGTGCGCCGGACGTACTCCGCGAACGCGTCGTCGAGCTCGGGGGTCACGAAAGCCAGCTCGACCTTGCTGAGCGCGCCCAGCAGCGACGAGACCACCATGGGCTTGGGATCGTTGGCGAACTCGCCCAGCGCGAACAGATAGTCGCTGCCCGACACCACGCCCGCATCCAACAGCGCCGACAGGTTGCCGATGAAGCCGACGCGCTCGCGCTCGTTGAGGATCTCGGTGGAGCGTGTCGCGAGCTCGCGCAAGTGATCGGCGGGGACCTCCCAGCGGTAGTAACCACGCTGGTCGGCGTTGGGGAGCACCCACTGGGGCTTCCCACGCGTGTCCAGGCTGACCACCTCGGAGGCTTCGTCCAGCAAAACGGTTTTCGTGTTTACGGCGTTGCCGTCCGCGTAGCGCAGCGTCACCGGCACCTTCCAGGTCTGCGGCTCCTGCTGCACGCCCCAGTTGGAGAAGCGCGTCTGGCGCAGGCGGATGCGGTTGCCCGATTCGGGCTCGACGCTCACCAACGGCACGCCCGGCTGCTCGATGAACGTCGCCATGGCCGCGGCGACGTCGTCCCCGGAAGCGCGCGCGAGCGCTTGCCACAGATCGCTGGCGCGCGCGTTTCCCCAGCGGTGGCGGTTCAGGTAATCCAGAACGCCGGTGCGGAAGGCGTCCTCGCCGATCCACTGCTCGAACATGGCGAGCACAGCTTTGCCTTTGTTGTACTGCGTGCCGACGTTTTGCATGAGGTTGTCGGTGGACTCGACCGGCTGGCGGATGGCCTTGGCGGACGGACGCGAGTCGCCGACCATCACGTTGACGCTGCGCTGCAGCTCGGTGACTTCGAGGTTGTACTGCGGGAAGACGGCGTGGCCGATCTTGTCGCCCATCCAGTCGGCGAACGACTCGTTCAGCCACAGATCGTCCCACCACTCCATGGTCACCAGGTTGCCGAACCACATGTGTGCCAGCTCGTGCGCCGTGACTCGAGCCAGCGTGCGGCGCTGCGACATGCTGGCCGCGTTGGCGTCGACCAGAAGGATTTGCGCGGCGAACGTCACCGCGCCCGGGTGCTCCATGGCGCCGGGCCAGTACTCGGGAATGGCGATCAAGTCGAGCTTCTCGTAGGGATAGCGCGCGCCGAAGTACTCTTCCATCGCACGCAGGACGGGCGGCGTGGTCTCGACCGCGAGCCCGGCAAGGTGGTTCTGGCCCGCGATGGTCACCACGTTCCCGGGAATCGACATGCCCGGGATGGGCA
>JBFJHN010000222.1:0-5357 GCA_041613275.1 Candidatus Krumholzibacteriia bacterium
GGTCATTCACCCGGAAGTCGACCTAATCGCGATAGCGGTTCTTGACAAGCCCCCAGGAGCGCTCATCCACAGGCTTGCTGCGGGTGTTGGCGTCGACGAGCGAGGCCTTGTTGGCGCAGCCCAGACTGGTGCGAAGGTCCCGGATGCGGTCCGCGAGATCGGACGCCGCATTTCCGGCCACGAAGTCGGGCTGCTGTGGATCCCCGTCGGTCTTCCGCAGCGCCGCCTGCAGCTGGTCGCACGCGTCGTTCACCTGGTTGTTGGCGATGAGCTGACAGGCGTTCTCGATCATGTGACGCAGCGCGCTGCGGCGGCCGTTTGCAGAGTTCCCCGCACCGCGGCCGACGAGGTTGCCGTTGGCGACGGCGTCGTCGAAGAAAACGAGGATATCGTCACATGTACCGCTCGATGCCGCCGGAATCGTGAAAGCGCACGTCGACGTGTTGCCCTCGACATCGATGGTCTCGAGTTCCACCATGCTTGGAAACGTATCGACGATCTGCTCGGCATTCACGACGACAGGCGACGTGGTCCCCGATGTGAAAGCGGGGATAGTCACGACGGCATTGGACGCCACGAGCACGTTGATCGTGGCGATCCCGCTGCCCGAATCTTGCGTCTCGATGTCGATCGACGCAGGTGGACCCGGATTGGTTCCGCTCAGCGTGCAGCTGGGTGGCGTCGTGTCGGTCGATCCGCTGAAGGCACCCTCGAGCTGAAACCCGGTGATCGACCCGTCGACACCTTCGATTCGAATGCCAAAGACGCCACCACCCAGGTCGAACGGCTCCAGCCCGTCGTAGCGGCAGTAGTCTCTGCCCACCACCCCGGGGAGCACATAGGTGGGCGCGCCCGCAATGTTGCAGAAGCCGCCTTGCGTACCGTTGAGGTCGACGATGCCAAACCCGCTATTTTGGCCTGCATACACGACGAGCGTGTACGTGTTGCCCGCCACGAGATTGCGGATCTCGAACCCCTCGGCCAGCGTGCCGGTATCTTGCAGGTCGTTCGTCGAGTTGGCATCGACGAACAGGGCGGGTGGGAAAGTTCTCAGGTAGACGACGCCAACCGTCGTTGCGTTGCTCATCGAGTCGAACAGGTTGGATCGATCCGTGTCGAAGAGCACACTGTTCCACGTCGGCCCCGAGGCCAGCAGGCCGTCCGAGCCGGTGTGGGTGACGTCGGTCAACTGCTCGACGTCGACGTTGATGACCGCGGTCCATGATGCAGGCGCGAGAAGCACCGTCACGAGTGCCGCGAGACCTCCACGGAGCGTCGCGCGTTTCATCGCGGTGTCTCCTTCCGGTTGTGTTTTGGAACGAGCCACGCGGTGACCGGGCACGGCATGGTCTTCGCCGTGCCACACGTTCCACATCGGAGCAGGGCGCCGAGCAGGGGCTGCAGGTCGGCGACCGTCGCTTTAGGGTTCCCACTGTGTTGGAGGCCCGGGCAGGGCCAGAATCACACGCGAGGGCAAGAAAAGTTGTGATGCGGATTTCGAGATGACGCGGGCGGGGGTTGCCGCCTAAAGTGCGGGAATGAGCGTCCGGCGCGTCTTCTTCATGGTTTTCGGGGCGGTGGCCGTGGCCCTGATCGTCTTCTGGATCGTGGTTCGCCCTTCGAACGACCGGGACTGGAAGGCGGATCACGCTCGCATGCCCGCGTCGTGGCTCGAGGGATCCGAGGTCACCATCGACGGAATCCGTCGTTTCGTGAGCGTCTCGCCCGAATCGGCGACGACGGGCTACTACGACCATCGCTTCGACCTGGATGCTCTGCACGAGCTCTGGCTCGTGGTGGCAGTGTTCGACGAGGAACATCGTCGCGGCCCGGCGCACACGATGCTCAGCTTTGGCTTCGAACACGACCCGTATGTGGTGATCTCCGTCGAGGCCCGCAAGGAAGTGGGCGAGGACTACTCCATCGTCAAGGGACTGTTCCGCAAGTACGAGCTGATCTACGTCGTCGGCGACGAGCGCGACCTCGTGCGCACGCGAGCGCTGCACCGCAACGACGACGTCTACCTCTACCCCATCAAGGCCAGCCGTGAGGGCATCCGGCGACTCTTCGTCGACATGTTGCAGACGGCCAATGCGCTCCGCGAACGCCCGCGCTTCTACAACACGCTCACCGGAAACTGCACTACGAAGCTGGCCGATCACGTGAACGCCATCGCGCCGGGCACCATCCCACCAAGCTGGCGGCTCATCCTGCCCGGGTACGTCGACGAGCTCGTCCAGCGTCTCGGCCTCCTGAACGAGGAGCAGGACATCGCCGAAGTGAGGCGACGCTATTGGATCAACGACAAGGCGCGAGCCGCCCGCGACGCCGAGGACTTCTCACGCAGGATTCGGGTCGGCCTGTAGCCGCGCTGCTCTCGACGCGCTATCCTGACCGCTCACCCAACCCCGTCGCTCCCGCAGCGGGAGTGGATGCACGACCACGGGCTTGCTTGCGCACAGAGCGATCAATGCGTTGGAGGAACGCCATGAGATCTGCGCTCTCGTTGGGCGGCGACCGATTCCGCGTCGTAATCACGGCAGCGGTGATTGTCGTCCTCGTGGTGTCGGCGACCGCGATCGCGAACACCGCCACACGACAGCCCCATCCACAGGTGGCAACCTTCTCGATCGTCGGCTACGACCCGCAAACGGGCGATCTGGGTGTGGCGGTGCAATCGAAGTTCTTCGCCGTGGGCTCGGTCGTCCCGTTCGCCAAGGCAGGCGTGGGAGCCATCGCGACACAGGCGTTTGCGAACACGACGTACGGGCCGCGCGGCTTGGAGATGCTCGCCTCAGGCAAGTCGGCGCAGGAGGTCGTGGCTGCGCTCGTCGCCGAGGACGCGCAGGCGAATCAACGGCAGGTGGGCGTCGTGGACGCGCAGGGACGCGCCGCCGCCCACACGGGCGAGCGCTGTCTCGAATGGGCCGGCCACGTCTCCGGCGAGAACTTCACCGCGCAGGGCAACATTCTGGTGAGCCAGGCCACGGTCGACGCCATGGCGCGCGCCTTCCGCGAAACCGAGGGTTCTCTGGGTGAAAAGCTCGTGCGTGCGCTCGAGCAAGGGCAGCAGGCCGGTGGCGACTCGCGCGGCCGACAGTCGGCAGCGTTGTTGATCGTGCGCGCGGGCGGGGGCTACGCCGGCTTCGACGATCGATACTGTGACTTGCGCGTCGACGATCATCCGACGCCCATTCAAGAGCTGCGTCGGCTGTTCGACATGTGGCAGGGCTGGGCGTTGGTCATCGAAGGCTACAAGCACACGGAATCTCAGGACTGGGAGGCGGCGTACGCGGCCGGGCGCAAGGCGATCGCGCTGGACCCCGAAAAGGGCGAGCCGTATTACCACCTGGCCTGCTACTACTCGAAGGCCGGGAGGTATGACGACGCGCTCGAAACCTTGAAGGAGGCCGTGCAACGTCAGGCCGACCTCGGAGCACGCGCCAAGTCCGACACGGACTTCGAGCCACTCTGGAAACAACAGCGATTCCTGGCGATCGTGGAACGCTAGGACAACGACCGCTAGAAGGAGCCTTCGCGCACCTGTTCCTTCGAGAGATGCTTGCGGAGCTCGACGATGTGCTGCGGCGTGATCGAGTCGTTGTCCTCGACACGTGGATCGCGCTTTTCCTGTCCCATCTGCGCCCAGCTCTTGAGCTTCGCCAACAGGTCGGAACCGGCAACGGCACTGGCCTCGTCGTCGTAGTAGTCGAACCACGGAATTCCGTGGGACTCGTACTGCTTGGAGGTGAGCGGCTTCGCGGGAGGCGCTTCGCCGGTCACATCCAGCCAGAGCGCCGAGTTCGCCAAGTGCACGAAGCAGCGTGATGTGTTCCGCGTGTCCCAGTCCGATAGCGCGTGCGGGTCGTCGTAGATCTGCTGCCGCATGCGTCCGCCGGGTGCGAGCCCCATGCCCTTCGAAAGTCCCAGCGTGCTACAAGCCTCTCTCTCGACCATCGCGCGCTGGACTTGCCAGCGCTTCTGCCACTCCTTGTACACGTCCGCGCGCATCGGGCATGCCCGGATCTGAAGCCCACCGTGCTCGTCCTTGCCGGTGATCTGCTCTTCGGCGCTGTAGCCGCTCCCGAGCGGCATGGCCACGAACTGGCGAATGACTCCTTTTTCGACGCAGTAGCCGTCGAGCCATGGCTGGTTGGGCACCACGACATAGTCCTGTGGTCCGCGGTGCAGGCCATCGTCCCAAGCTTCGCCCGTCACAGCGTTGATCTTGCCCGCTGCGACTTTTACGGCCATCGGAAACGTGGAGTTGAAGAAAATCCACATCGCTTCCGACTGGTACATGGGCAGCATGACACCGCCGTGCTCGACCCAGCTTTCAGGGACGCGGCGGGCGAAGTCGTCGACGTGACGCAGCGGGAAAAACCCCAAGCCCGCAGGCAACGGATACGTGCGTCCGTCATCGGGAATACGCAGCGTGCGCTGGAAGCCGACGCTCAGCTGCGCTTTGGGATGGACTTCTGGAAATCGGAAAACGAGCCTGTCTTGTCGGAGCTCGATCATTGGAAGTACCTCCAGTTCCTACCACTGGCCGTCTCGGACTTCGCGAACCAGTCGGAGCACGGCCTGATCGGGCATCTTCTTGAGCTCACGGATCAGCGTGGCGAAGAGCGCGGGGCGCTTGAGAATGGCCGCCTTCAAGTCGGACGAGACCTTGCCGGACATTGCCAGGAGCACGTCCGGGTCTTCGCCGAGCTCACGCGCCAGCGCAACGATCTTTTCCTCGCTCGGCGGGGCCGCCTCGTCGCGCTCGACCTTGCTCAAGAAGGACGGCTCGACACCGATCCGCTGGGCAACCTGCCGGACCGAGAAGCTCGAATCGCTCTCGCGGCGCTCCTCGCGCCGCCTTCTGACGAACCTCCCGAAGCTCTGCATGCGTGTATTGTGTACTACTCACTACACAATGTCAAGCCGCCCCGTGTGCACCGGGGCCGGGCCATGGCTGGGGCAGACCCGGCGATTTCCAGGGTGCGCACCGGAGGTCTCCAGGGCAGTCCGTCCGATCTCGCCGAATTCCAGACTCGGCGCATTGTTTGAAAGCGCTGAGGCCATGACTAGCGTCGAAGGAGCGATGTTTTTTTCAACGCTCACCAGATCCGGGCCCCCTTTGAGATGCCCGTGACTTGGCGCGTGTTCGTTCAGACGGAGGCGTGAAGTGCTCAGGAAACTCGTTCTACAGCTGGCCGTGTGTGTCGCCGTTGCGTTGATGGCGAGCGCCGTTGCGGCCGCGGACCGCCCCCTGTTTCGGGCGTCCGCGCAGAATATGTTGGTGAGCCCGAACTTCGACGACGCAGGTGGCTCGTTCAATGGCTGGTTCACGTTTGGCAACGCCTTTTTGA
>JBFJHN010000223.1:0-5350 GCA_041613275.1 Candidatus Krumholzibacteriia bacterium
ACACCGAGCTGCTCGTGAACGGTCTTTTCGAGCTCGTGCACGCGCTGCAGGATCATGTGTCGACCTCGAGGTTCGGGGGCGGATCCGGCGCCGCCGCCGGCAGTGCTCCGTTGCGTGAAGCCAGCTGCGCTTCCAGGATCTTGGCCAGTCCGAGCCCACCGCCGCGCACGAGGACGCGGGACAGCTGCTCGTCCATCAGATCGTTCATGAGGGTGCCCGATTCCTGTGCTTCGTCCTCGGCGCTCATGAGCGCGCTGGCGCTGCGCATTGTCTTCAGGAGCTCGTGCATGAACAACGACTCGAACTCCCGCAGCGCGCGCTGCAAACGCGGCTCCGCCAGCTTGTCGCCGCCGGGCGCCGGTGCGCGCGTCGTGCCCAGATGCAGTCGATCGACCATCAGAGAATCCTCAGCTCGGCGCGCAGCGCGCCCGCCTGCTTGAGCGCCTGGAAGATGGAGATCATGTCGCGCGGCGTCACACCGAGGGCGTTCAGCGCCTGCGCCAAGGCGCCGACCGTGGCCGCTTCCTGGACCGGGATCAGCGTGGAGCCACCGCTGTCGACGGCGATCTGCGACTCCTCGCCCTGCACGGTTTGGCCCTGTTGCGAGAACGGTGCGGGCTGCGACACGAAAGGCTGTGCATCGATCTGCACCGACAGGTTGCCGTGCGCGATGGCGACGGCCGAGATCGAGACGTTCTCTCCGGCGACGATCGTTCCGGTGCGCTCGTTCAGCACCACGCGCGCCGCGACGTCGGGCGTGACGTCCAGCACCTCGATGCGTGCCAAGAGTCCGACGCGCTCGCCGCTTTGCGCCGCGTCGGCGCCGGCGGCCTGGACGACGATCGTGCCGGCATCCACCGCAAGGGCCTGTGACGCGCCCAGCTCCTGGTTGATGGCTTCGACGACGCGCTGCGCCGTCGTGTTGTCCGGCTCGTGCAAGGCCACGGTGATGCTTCCTGGGTTCGTGGGCAGTGCGGGCATCGCCTGCACGATGCCGCCGTTCGGAAGGCGCGCCGTGAGCACGTAGTTGTCGCGCCGGCGGTTGCTGTTGGCGCCCTGCACCGAGAAGCCGCCCACCGACACCGCGCCCTGAGCGCTTGCGTAGACCAGGCCGTCGGGACCGCCCAGCGGCGTGTAGAGAAGCGTGCCGCCCTCGAGGCTCTTGGCGTCACCGAGTGACGAGACCGTGACGTCGAGCGTGGCGCCGGGGCGGTGGTGACGCGCCACCTGGGCCACCACCATGACCGAAGCGGTGTTGCGCGAGCGCGCGCGGTTGGCCGGCACGTTCACGCCCATGCGCTTCAACATGTTCACGATCGCCTGCATGGTGAAGAACGACGCCTGCGAGTCCCCGGTGCCCTGCAGTCCGACGACCAGCCCGTAGCCCATGAGCTGCGTTTCCATGGCCACGTCGACGTCGGCGATGTCCTTGAGACGCGCCGCGCGCGCGGGGGAAATCGTGAGCACGACGAGCACAACGACGAGCCACCACGCGAACGGCGCGCGAACGGCGCGCGTCGTCGTGGGCTCCCACCGGCTCGTGCATCGTTTGCGCGTCAAAAGATCCACGAGAACAGCCTTACGATGATGTTGGGCTTCGACCCCTTGGTGACCACGCCTTTGCCTTCGTACTGGATCTGCGCGTCGGCGACGTCGGTCGAGAGCACGACGTTCTCCGGCGAGATGTCCGCCGGCCGCACGATGCCGGTGACGCGCACCAGCTCCTTCTGGCCGTTGACGTCCGTCTGGCGCTGCGCGGCGACGACCAGATCGCCGTTCGGACGCACCTCGGTGACCACGGCGGCGAGCGTGGTGTTGAAACGCCCCTCGGCGCGCACCTGTCCCGAGCCGTCCTGATTGCGCGACGATTCGATGCCGCCGGCCAGATCGGGCACGAAGCTCAGCAAACCGGTGCCCGCTTCGGCGCGCGTTTCGTAGCTCGACTGGTTCTGCGCGCTGGTGCGCGAGGCGTTGCTGGCGCTGGTGCGCTCGACGACCAGGATCGTCACCACGTCGCCCACCGAGTGCGCCTTGACGTCGGCAACCGGCGAAGCCTGCAGAATCGAACGCGGCGCCGGCGCCGGGCTCGTGTCCTGTGCGTGGATCGCGCTCGGCACGGCACACGCGAGCACGAGCGCGCCGACGCGCCAACGCACGCTCGGCCGTGTCGCGTTTCGCCTCTTGTTCCGCGGCTTCACGTTTTGCCGTTTCATGTCCAGCCGCTGCGTGTCCAGCCGTTCCATGTTCGATCACCTCTCCGTGACGCGTCCGCCCAGGCGCACGCGCGCCAAACCCTCGGCCAGAACCACGGCCTGCATGCGATGTCCGCTTCGATCGTTGCGTACCGCAATCTCGCGACCCACCGATCCGTCCTCGAGCGCCGTTCCCGTCACCGAAACGGTCACGCCGGAGGCGTCGACGCGGATCGTGATGCGATCGCCGCGTCGAATCGCGGGCACGCTCTCGACGCTTCGCGCCACGAGCGGCTCGCCGACGCGCACGCTGCGCACGGCGCGCTGCCCGAGAACCTCACGCACGGAGGTGAAGTGCGGCTGGCTGCTCGCGCGCAGATCGCGGCGCTCGAGCTTGAGCGCCGCACGTTCGACGACGTCGTGGCGATCGAGCGCCCGAGCCGCGACGACGACGTCCGCGAACACGCGCACGTGCACCGTGACCGCCGTCTGCCCGACGCGCCGCTCGCCCTGCCAGAAATCCAATCGCACGACGACCGGCCCCCGCGCGCCCGGCGCACGCAGGAACTGCGGGCGAATCTCCGCGTCGGCGCCCGCGGCGGCACCCAGAGCAGGTACCTGGCCACAGGTGGCCTCCACCTCGCCGTGGTCGGCGAAGTGGCTCTGGACGAAGCGCGTCGCCACCCGGCACACCGCGTCCGCGTCCACCGGGACGGCAGCCGCACGCATCGGAAGCAGCGAAAACACCAAAAGCGCCAGGCCCGGGCCGCCGACGCGCGCGATGAGACTTGGACGTTGCATGAAAACCCTTCGGAGCGCGCCTGCGATCAGCGCGTGAGGTCGTTGGCCATGGTCATCATGTCTTCGGCCGCCTTGATCGCCTTCGAGTTGATCTCGTAGGCGCGCTGCGCCGCGATCAACGCGATCATTTCGTCCACGACCTCGACGTTGGAGAACTCGAGGTGTCCCTGCGCCAGGCGCCCGTAGCCGTCCATGTTCGGCGTGCCCGGAATGGCTTCACCGGAGGCCGCGGTGGCGCGGTACATGTTGCGCCCCATGCTGAGCAGGCCGGTGGGGTTGACGAAGCGCACGGTCTCGAGCTGTCCGACTTCCTGCGGAAACGTGTCGCCGGCCAGGATCACCGTGACGACGCCATCGGGTGCGATCTCGATCTGCTGCGCTTCGGGCGGAATGGCAACGCCCGGGTCCAGCATGTAGCCGTCGCTCGTGATCAGCTGACCTTCGACGCTCAAGCGTAGGCTGCCGTCGCGCGTGTAGGACTCGGTGCCGTCGGGCATGACCACGCGGAAGAACCCGTCACCCATGATGGCGACGTCGGTCGGGTTGCCGGTGGAGTGCACCTCGCCCTGCGTGTACATGCGCTGCGTTGCCACCGGGCTGCTGCCGTAGCCCAGCTCCAGCGCCGCCGGCGACGAGCCGCGAATGCCGCTGCCCGGAATCTTGCGCCGCTGGTAGAAGAGATCCTGGAACTCGACGCGGCTCTTCTTGAAGCCGGTGGTGTTCACGTTCGCCAGGTTGTTGGCGATGTTGTCCACGTTCATCTGCTGCGCCTTCATTCCGGTGGCAGCAGTGCGCATTGCTCGAATCATCGCTCCACTCCAAACGTCAGCGAATGAGCTCGTTGGCGACGCGGGACAGGGTCTGGCTCTGCAGCTTCAGAACGCGTTGCGCGGATTCGTACTGCTTCATGAGCGTCATCATGCGAATCATGCCGTCGACGCCCACCACGTTCGAGCGCTCGAGGCAGCCCAGGCACACTTCGGTTTCGTCCGGCAGCGCCGTTGGTTGCGCCGACGCATCGGCAGCGAACAGTCCGGCGCCGTCGCGCTGCAGCGCCGCGGGCGCCGCGAAGTTGCGCAGGCGCAGGCGGTCGATCGACTTGTCGCCGATGAAGACCTCACCGTCGGCAGCAATGGTGAGGTCGCCGCGCGGCGCGCGCAGCTCGCCCTTCTCGCCCAGCACGGGATGGCCCTGCGCGGTCACCAGGCGACCGTCGCGGTCGAACTGGAAGTTGCCGTTGCGCGTGTAGCGCACCCCATCGGGCGTCGACACGCTGAAGAACCCCGGGCCCTGCAGGGCCAGGTCGGTGGGACGGTTCGTGTGCTCGACCGGTCCCTGGGAGAAGTCGATCCACGTGCGCTGGTTGCGCGCAACACGGCGCAACGACTCCGTGTCGTCGTTGATGCCTTGGAGCACGTTGGCGAACGAGCGCGACGCCCGGTAGCCCGGCGTGGAGGTGTTGGCGATGTTCTGCGCCAGCGACTCGAAGCGCTTCTGGCGCGCGATCATTCCGGCACCTGCGAGGTACAAGCCCTTGGACACGATGGACTCCTCCTTATCGCCAGTGGAGCGCAATTGCAGAGCGCGTACCACGCGCCGGGTGCGCCACGTGCGCTCGCTGCGCGGATCACGGCGGCAATCTCCACGCGACGCAGGCGCGCGCGGGGGGCGGGATGTGCGCCTGCGTCTTTCGACGAACGTTCGTCGGACGACGATTGGGGTGCGCTGAGGAGTCGGTACCCGGGTTGAGACGACGCATCTGAAATCGTGCGCGCGTGCGCTTGGCCTACGTCATTTGCGGGAGCTCGGCGTGGGTCCTGCAACCGATGCCGGCTACGTCGAGGCGCGGGATGGTCGGCTTTTGAGCGGTGCACTGGTGGATTCCTCGGCAGCCAAGGGAACGAAGCCGCCGAGCGCGTGCGGTGTGGCCACGTCGGTCCACACCAGGTCACCCCGCGGACCGCGGAACACGTACAGCGTGCCCGCTCCCGAAGCGCTGCGTGCGGGGACCTGGGTGTGCGTTACCGATTCGGCATGAGGTCCGGGGTTCGCGTTCTGTGCCTGGGTGGCGGCTGTGATCTCGATGAGCCGGCGTACCCAGGCTCCGGCGCGTTCGCGCGCGCGACGCGTCTTCGCCGGCCACTCGTGCGGCTCGCCGCGCGCCTCCAGCCGCGCGCGAATCGCGTTCAAGCACGTCTCGAGCGCCGATGGCGTGCCGGGCTCCGTGGCGCAGCACGATGCCAGCGCGGTCTCGAGGCGCGAACGCGTGAGGGGCTGCTCGAGATCGACGAAGAACGAGCGCAGGCGGGCGGCGTCATCCTGCAACGCGCGCTCGACCGGAACGAGCTCGGCGAGCG
>JBFJHN010000224.1:0-5350 GCA_041613275.1 Candidatus Krumholzibacteriia bacterium
CGGCCTGTCGCCGTCGTTGTCCCCAGGCGCCCCGCAGGCCTTCCGGCACCTGATAGAGCCAGGCTGCGCGCTCGGGGTGGGGCATCAACGCCAGCACGTTGCCGGCAGCGTTGCAGAGCCCGGCCGCGTCACCCAGGCTGGCGTTCGGGTTGACCGGGAAACCGCGCGCCGCCCGCCCTTCGGCGTCAACGTAGCGCAAGGCCACCTGACCGCGACGCTCGAGCTCGCCGAAGAGATCCGGATCGCCGGTGAAGCGTCCTTCGCCGTGCCCGATCGGCATCGGCACGGCCTCGGCTGCGGTGTAGAAGCACGGCGTGTCGATGCCGCGCACGTGGATCCACTCGCAGTAGTAGCCCGACCAGCCGCGCGCGGCGTTCGGCGCCAAAGCGACCTGAACGTGACCCGGATCGAGACCGGGAACCAAGCCGCTCTCGACGAGAATCTGCGCTCCGTTGCAAACCCCGAGAACCGGGCGTCCCGCCGCCGCCGCCTCGGCCACCGCGTCGAGAATGTCGTGCTTGGCGGCGATGGCGCCGGCGCGCACGCGATCCTCGTAGGCGAAGCCGCCCGGGAGGACATAGCCGTCGAAGCCGGTGGCCTCCGCGTAACCGACGTTCCAGCGCACCAGCCGCGGCTCGCCGCCCGCGGCGCGCACGGCGGCTGCCGTTTCGAGATGGCAGTTGGTGCCGGGAAACACGACCACCGCGATGCGACTCACGCCAACACCTCCTCGTACAAGACGCGTTGCAGGCCGGCGCTCCACACCTCGGACAGCGGCGGGAGCGGCAGCTCGGCGCGCCGCGTTCCCCAGGCGACGTGCAGCTCCGGCGCGGCGAGGACGGTGCCGAGCCTTCGCACGTGCACGTCGTGATTCGTCGCAATCGACTCGAAGCGCTCCACGTGCTCGGGACGCACCTCGCAGACGTAACCGGGCGACTCGGCAAACGCGTGCGCCAGACCGCAGCCGTCCGGCAGCTGCAGCGAGACGCCGAGGTCGCGCGATCCGTCGCGACCAAAACACATCTCGAGCGCCGCGAGGAGGATTCCACCGTCGCCGACGTCGTGACACGCCTGCACCACGCCGGCCGCAAACGCGTCGAGCACGCAAGCGACACGCTTGCGCTCCGCATCCAGATCGAGCGTCGGCAACGCATCGTGCTCGAAAACCGCGTCCAGCTCCACGGCCTGCGCGTACAGGCTCTGTCCGAGCGCCGGCTCGAGCGCACCGAAGTGCAACAGCACGTTGTCGGCTTCGCGCAGCGTCGTGCCGCGCAGCCGCGCCGCGTCGGCCGCGATGCCAAAGCAGGCGACGATCGGCGTCGGCGGAATGGCGCGTCCGGCGCGGCTCTCGTTGTAGAGGCTGACGTTTCCGGAGACGAACGGCAGCGCCACGTCGGGATGGCCGTGCACCCCCAAGGCTCGCGCCGCGTCCGCGAGACCGCGCACGCTCTCCTCGATGTCGTGCATGCATTCGGGGTTCTCCGGGCTCCCGAAGTTCAGGCAGTCGGTCAACGCCCAAGGCATCGCACCGACGGCGACGACGTTGCGCACCGCCTCGCACACCGCGTGCGCACCCGCGCGCCAGGCGTGACCGCGGCGCACGCGCACGGGCCCCGCAACCCCGACGGCCACCGCGGTCGACTCTTCGCGCCAGGGCAGCACGACACCGGCGTAGCCGTCACCCGGGCGGAGACAGGTGTGGCCCTGCACGTCCGAGTCGTAGTGTCCGAACACCGCCCGACGCGATGCCGCGCTGGGAGTCGCCAACAGCGTCAACAGATCGTTGCGCAGGTCGCGCGCGTCCAACGCCGCATGTGCTGCAGCACGCTCGACCGGCTTTGCGCGTGCCCGGCGCGGCCAGGCCGCCTCTTGCGGATGGGTGATCCATGTCGTGGCCAGATCGACCTGCAACGCGCCGTGATGGTGGGCACGGTAGCGACCGTCCGGCGTGAAGCGCCCGACGACGCGCGCGCCGGCGCCGCGGACCATGGCGCCCAGCTCGAAGTCGTGCTCGTAGATGCGGCAGATGGCCTCGGCCTCGGATTCGGGAACGGCCCACACGTAGCGTTCCTGCGTTTCCGCCACCAGGATGACGGCGGCGGCGCGATCCGGGCGATCGGTGGGCACGGCGTCGAGATCCAGCTCGAGCCCAAGCTCCCCCGTCATCTCAGAGCTCGCTCCCCCGAGCCCCGCGGCGCCGAGGTCCTTCATCGCGAACGCATGTTGGCGTCCGCGCAGGTACGCGATCACGCAGCGGTTCGCTTCGGTCAACACGCGCTTGAAGAACGGATCCGGCAGCTGCACCGCGCCACGCTCTTGCGTGTCCTCGTCCGTGTCGAGAACCCCCGAGGCGAACGCCGCGCCGCCGAGTCCGCTGTCGTCGGTCGGCTTGCCCACGAGAATCATGACGTAACCGTCGCGACCGGCGTGGTCGGGCGCGCGACTCGGAATGCAGTCGTCTTCGTCGAGCGTGCCGAGCGCGACGACGTTGACCAGGCAGTTGTCGTCGAACGCCGCATCGAACTCGACTTCCCCGCCCAGGTTCGGCACACCGAGGGCGTTGCCGTAGTGCGCCACCCCGTCGACGACGCCGCGCGCGATCTGGCGCGCGAGCTCGGCCTGCTGCCCGTCGGGATCCCCGAAGCGCAGCGCGTCGAGAACGCCGACGACGTCGGCCCCCATGCAGTAGACGTCGCGCACGATGCCGCCGATTCCGGTCGAAGCGCCTTCGAACGGCAGCAGCTGACTGGGATGGTTGTGGCTCTCGTGCGCGACCGCGATGCAGTGCGGGTTGCCCTGGAAGCTCCAGCCTCCGTCGGCTTCGAAGCGCGGCAGGCGCACGATGCCGGCGTCGGCCCCGGGCCCCAGGACCACGTGCGGGCCGTCGGTGGGCAAGCGTCGCAGCAGCGGGCGCGTGCTCTTGTACGAGCAGTGCTCGCTCCACATGCTGTCGACCAGCGCAAGCTCGGCGGCGGTGGGAGAGCGTTCGACGAGCGCGCGCAGCCGTTCGAAGTCGTCCGCGCTCAGGTGCAGACCGTGGGCGCGCATGGCTTTCTCGAGCGCTTCGCCGCGCAGGGTTCCCAGATCGAGCGCCGCGGCGCGGGGCGTCGTGCTCAAGCTTCCTCCGATTTGAGAACGCGTTCGAACAGGACGTCGACGTTGCGGAGATGATGCTTCAGATCGAAGACGCGCTCGACGGTCTCGCGCCCCAACGCGTCGACGATGGCTTCCGTCTCCAACGCCACGTCACGCAGCGGCCGCGACTCCTCCCACGCGGTGCGGCTGGCCGCTTGCACGAGCCGATAGGCGTCGTCGCGCAGCATGCCGCCGCGTACGAGCTCGAGGAGCAACCCTTGTGAGAACACCAGACCGCGATTCGACTCGAGGTTCTGCTGCATGCGTTCCGGATAGACCATGAGGCGGTCGAACATGCGCGTCGCGAGATCCAGGAGGTAGTCGGCGGCGAGACAAGCGTCGGGCAGGATGACGCGCTCTGCCGAGCTGTGCGAGATGTCGCGCTCGTGCCACAACGCCACGTTCTCGAGCGCCGGAACGACGTGGGAGCGCAAGACGCGGGCGAGCCCGACGAGGCGCTCGCTGCGGATGGGGTTGCGCTTGTGCGGCATCGAAGAGCTGCCCTTTTGCAAGGCGCCGAACGGCTCCTCCGCTTCCTGCACCTCGCTGCGCTGCAGGTGCCGCACCTCGGTGCCCATGCGCTCGAGGAACGAGCCCAGCAGCGCCAGAGCCGCCACGAACGCAGCGTGCCGGTCGCGCGGCACCACCTGCGTGGCCACCGGCTCGCAGCGCAGGCCCAACGAACGACACACGTGCGCTTCGATCCCGGGTCCCAGGTGCGCGAAGGTGCCCACCGAGCCCGACAGCTTGCCGTAACCGACGTCGTCGACGGCGCGCTGCAGACGGGTACGCGTGCGCCGCAGCTCGGCGTACGCGTGCAGCAGCTTCAAACCGAACGTGAGCGGCTCGGCGTGCATGCCGTGCGTGCGCCCGGCCATGGGCGTGTGTTGGAACTCGAGCGCGCGGCGACGCAGCACGTCGGCCAGGCCGTCCACGCCGCGCAGGAGCAGCTCCCCGCTGTCGCGCAGCTGCACGGCCAGCGCGGTGTCGAGCACGTCCGAGCTGGTCAGGCCGTAGTGCACGTGGCGCGACGCCGGACCGATGGATGCGCTCAGCACGTCGACGAACGCGGCAACGTCGTGGTTGGTCTGCTTCTCGCGCTCGCGCACGTCGGCGAAGTCCGCGCGCGCGCGTGCACGGATGATTTCGACATCCTCGGCCGGAATCTCCCCGCGCAGGGCGCGCGCCTCACAGGTCAGCACCTCGATCTGCGTCCACAACCGCAGCCGGTTCTCGTCGCTCCAGATCGCCGCCATCTCGGGACGACTGTAACGGGGAATCACGACAACTCCTCGGCGCCCGGCGGCCCCAACGGACCCGCCCCGCGACAGCTTACGGCCGGGCTGGCATACGGGTGGAAGTTTTGGAAGAGACGTTCAACCCAGGCGACCACTGGAGCGCCGCAGGCGTTCGGAGCGCGTCACCGGATTCTCCAGAACATCTAGCATCACGACCGCGCGTTGTCCATCGCGGCTTTTCAACAGCACGACCTCGATCGGATCGCCCCCGACCCGTGCTGCGAAGAGGATGCGTTCGGCGCGCTGCAACGACCAGGCGTCCTCGCCGTTGATGCTCAGCACCACGTCGCCCACCTCGATCCCGGCGCGCGCACACGGGCTTTCCGGCTGCACGTCGTCGACCAGCAGCGCGTTGGCGTCCTCGGCGAAGTGTTGCGAGCGGTGCACCGCTGGCGGGACGGCTTCGCGCAGCCGCCAACCCACCCAGGGCGTGCGCAGCTCGCCGTACTCGCGCAGCTCCTCGGCCACCCACCGGACGATGTTGATCGGGATCGAGAAGTTCACGCCGACGTTGAAGCGCCCACGCGTGGGGTTGGCGATGGCGCTGTTGACGCCGATGACCTCGCCGTTGGCGTTCACCAGCGGGCCCCCGCTGTTGCCGAAGTTGATCGCTGCGTCCGTTTGCAGCAGCTCGGTGTACGGCCACGCGCCCTGGAAGCCGTCCGGGGGCAGGATATGGCGGTTGACCGCACTGATCACTCCGACGCTGACCGACGGCTGGGCGTCGTCGAGGTTGCTGCCGAACGGGCTGCCGATGGCGATCGCCCACTCGCCCACCATGACGTCGTCGCTGTCCCCCAAGGTTGCAGGTGTGAAGCGCAGGTCGGGCCCGGCATCGACGCGCAGCAGCGCCAGATCGAAGCGCGGCGCGCGTCCGACGATCTCGGCGTGGGCGCTGGTGCCGTCGCCGAGGCTCA
>JBFJHN010000225.1:0-5345 GCA_041613275.1 Candidatus Krumholzibacteriia bacterium
CGATAGCGACGTGCAAACGCTCCAGGATCGCAGCGTCTCGAAGCGCACACGCTTCCAGGGCGACATCAAGATCAAATTCTGAGACGCCCGCGCGTGCCTCAGGCCGATGCCCACCGGTGCCGTCCGGTGGGCATCGCCATTCCGGGCCACGCCGCAGAAGATTCCTGCCCGTGCGCTATTTCAAGCCCGAGGGCAGGCGGGGCGAGGACAACAGCGCCGCAAAGCGCGCCCAGCGCGCCTCGGGATCGTCCCCCGCAGCCTCGATGTACTCGCGCACCAGCTGCTTGCCCAGGTTGTAGTTGATCACGTAGCTGCGATACTTCTCGATGAAGCGAACACGCTGCTTCGCGCGTTCCTCGGACATCAACGCGTACGTACGCAACCACGCAACCGCCGCGTCGCGGTCGATCTCGCCGTCCAGATAGCGACGCGCCGCTTCGTTGCCGGCGAAGCTCAGCTTCTCGGCCAGGCGCTCGACCTCGTAGTACGCGGCGGCGCCCTCCGGGTCCATGCCCGCAAGCGGAAACAGATTCTGGCTCTCGTAGGCAATGCGTTCCTGGTCCGGGAACGTCATCTCGATGCCGTAGTTGGCCGAGCCCTCGGCGATCAGCGACATCGGACTGAACAGCGGATAGACGCAGTACTCCATCCAGCCGCGCTTTTCGTACAGGCGCGCCTCGAGCAGCACGTTGTACGCGTGATGCCCGGGGTAACCCTCGTGGCACGCCAGATCGATGGCGCGGTCGATGTGGATCGGCAGGTCGGTGTTGATCTGGATCAAGCTTCGATGTCCGCCCTGGAACCAGTTGTACCCGGACCACGGCTTGTCGGTCACGTATTCCAGCTCGAAGCTCTCATCCTCGGGAAGCGTGATCCGCGGGCGGATGCGACGCCGGCATTCTTCGATGGCGGCGCGGAACACCGTATCGAGCTTGTCCTCAGGAATGACGAACGCCTCACGAAAGCGCTCCCGGCGCTCGGCAACGGAGCCCTCGCCGGGAAGCAGCGCATCCAGCTGGTCGAGGATGGCCTGGAAGTGTGCCTCGTCGTTCCGAGGTGCCACCGCGTTGTACAGCGCCTGAGACTCTTCGTCGAAGCTCATCTTCTTGCCGCCCACGAGGTCGACGCGAGCGATCAGCGCTCCGAGCTGCTTGTCCAGGAACTCGCGTCGCAGGATCTCCAGCTCGTCGAGACCTGCCGTGTGCACTCCGGAGAGCCCCTCGCGAGCGCGCGTGGCTTCGCGGCGCACGTCGTCCAGGGACACCGCCTCGGCAGCCACGCGCTCGCGCAGCTCCGCGGGACCGTAGTAGGCGTCGACGTAGCCCTCGTCGTGCTCCCCGAGCGCCAGCACGAGCCGCACGTAGGCTTCGGCTACGCGGTTCATGGTTTCGCGGCCGGCACGAGGCGTGTCGTCGGCAAATCCCCGCGTGGACGCCGATCCGGCGAGGAACAGAACCAGGATTCCCAAGAGGCCGTTTCGCATCGCATGAGCTCCCCACTCGAAGAACGTCGACGGATCTCGTGCATGGGTGAAATCGCTCGACAGTCTAGCGGATGCAACCTGACGCCCCTAGCGCCTTCCGAAAGCGGGCGTTCGCGCCACGTGTGGTTGCAAGTTGTGCCGTTTCGCCCACCGCATCGCGCGAACGCCCCAATGTGAGAGGCGATTTCCGCTGGATGGCGAGTCGTTCCGGAGCATGGCGGGTCGCATCTGGTAGAATGGAGGTCGGCGCGCCCCCCGCCGTTCGATCGCACCCTCTGTACAATCCAATCCTAGAGAGTTGAACCATGCGATTCCTGCCCCGTTCGCAGAGGCACCGTCGTGGCTCTGTCATGATCATGGTCGCGTTCTCCTTGGTTGGGCTGCTCTCCTTCTGCGTTCTAACCATCGATATGTCGGTCCTGATGACCACGCGCACCCAGCTCCAGAACGCGGCCGACGCCGCGGCGCTGGCCGGTGCCATCCAGTTGAGCATCAACGGCAACCACGCCGACGCGGTGGACGCTGCCGTCGATCTGGCTGCCAGCAACGTCGCCTACATCAGTACGGGTCCGTTCACCAACCGGCGGATGAGCGTTCAGATCACCGGCGACGATGTCAGCTTTCCGCTGCCAGGCCAGATCGCCGTGACGACGCATCGTACGCGGGCCACGGGGGACCCCCTCGGTACCTACTTCCTGCGGGTGGCCAACCCGTTTTCGGACGGTTTTTCCGACGTCAGCGCCACTGCCGTCGCCGGATGGGACTACCTGTGTGGTGCGAACTGTCTCAAGCCGTTCACGCCGCCCGACCGCTGGTATGACGCCGACGGCGACGGCACCTACAATCCGGACCCCGTCAACAACCCCGACGAGTTCTACGACCCTGAGATGACCGGCTACACCCCGGACGCGGACAACGGCACCGTGATCGTCATCAAGGGCGGGAGCGGCGACGACAACGGCTTCCTCAACTCGAACTACTTTCCGGTGCGCTATCCCCCGGTGAACAAGGGCAATCCCGAGTCCGGTGCCAACGTCTACCGCGACTGGATCGGCGACTGCTACGACGAAACGCTGATCATCGAGCCCGGAGACGTGCTGGAGACCCAACCAGGCTTCATGGAAGGCCCCACGCGGCACGGCATCCTCGATCTCGTGGCCATGGATCCGGACGCGTACTGGGATAGCTCCGATGGGCGCGTCGTCTCCGACTACTCGCGCAGCCCGCGCGTCGTGCTGCTGCCGCTTTTCGATCCAGCCATCGGCCCGCAGCTGAGCGGCAATGGTCGCAACCATCTCGTCGTGTCGAAGGTGGCCGCGCTGTTCATCGAGAACTTCAACCCGGGGACGAACCAGATCACAGGGCGCTTCCTGAGCACCACCGCCTCACGCGGCACGCCGTGCGGCGCGTCGAACGACACGGGCTTCGTCATGGGCGTGCGCCTGATCCAGTGAAACGCACGCACCACGAGCTCGGACCTGTCGTGTTGGGCGAGGTCGCCCAGCGTGCGTCGGACCTTTTGTCAATCAGGCGCTGGAATGGACGCCGTTTGCTGAGGTGGCTCACGAACAGCTAACCTGTTCTTGGAACCACCGTTGACTTGTCTGCGCAACTTCGACCCGCCCACCAAGAGTCGATTCGCCCGCGGCTCCCTGTGGAGCCCAACGACAAGAGCCCATGTTCGTGCAATACCTACGGAAACGGCTGGGTGCGGTCGCAAGCGGCGGCGTGCACGCCGTGCTGGGTGTCGTTGTGGTGAGTATCACAGCGCTCGGCACCGGCCTGGTCGCGCCTGGCGCGCATGCGACGCTGCGTGTGGGCGCGATCGGCGATTTCGGCGAGACCGGCGAAGGCGAGCTGGCCGTTGCCAATCTGCTGCATTCGCTGAACCCCGACATCATCATCACGATGGGGGACAACAGCTATAGCGACTTCAACATCGATGACAACGTCGGCCAATACTACTCGGATTACATTGGCTCGTACGTGGGCATGTACGGGCCCGGCTCATTGACGGGCAACAGGTTCTTCCCGAGCCTGGGGAATCATGATTACTCCGACGGGGGAGGGCTCGAGGCCTACCTCGACTACTTCACGCTCCCCGGACTCGACGTGCCGAGCAGCAACACGTCGGGGAACGAGCGCTACTACGACTTCGTCTACGGTCCAGTCCACTTCTTCGCGATCAACAGCTGCGGCGGCGAGCCGGACGACAATGACAGCGAGTCGATCCAGGCCCAATGGCTGCAACAGCAGCTGGCCGCATCCACGTCACCATGGAAGATCGTCTACTTCCATCATGCGGCCTACTCCAGCGGCGAGAAACACGACAACAACCCCTACATGCAGTGGCCGTTCAAGGCGTGGGGCGCGTCCGCCGTCCTGGCGGGACACGATCACGTCTACGAGAGGCTGATCGTGGATGGCCTGCCCTATTTCGTCAACGGCCTCGGCGGGCGCAGCACGCGCGAGTTCAGCAACAATCCCGAGCCGGGCAGCATGGCGCGCTATTCCGAAGATTTCGGCGCCATGCTGTTGACCGCCGACGACACGAGCCTGCGTTTCGAGTTCTTCTCCATCAACCCCGCCGACTCGCTGGTCGACTCCTACACCATCACGCAAATGGCCCCAGACATCGATGTCGCACCCATGGCCATCGACTACGGGACCACCTACGTGACCACGGTGTACAAGGAGGAGCTCGACGTGAACAACGTGGGAACGGCGCGCCTCGACGTGGCCACGCTGCTGGTCGAAGGTCCGGACGCGCACGATTTTGTCGTCGTGGGGGCTCACGAACCGTCTTCGACGCGTCACGGCCAGGTGGGTGTGGCCAGCGCCACCCTGCGCGTCGATCCGGGAAACGCACAAAAGGTTTCGGTGCGTTTCGCGCCGTCGAGCCCCGGACCCAAACAGGCCGTGCTGCGCGTCATCAGCAACGATCCCAACGAGCCGAACGTGGCCGTGACTCTGCAGGCGACGGCCATACCGCAGCCGGCTCCGGAGATCCAGGTGTCGCCCGACACGCTCGACTTCGGCGAAGTTCAGTTGACCACGTCCAAAACGCGTAGCGCATGGGTCTGGAACGATGGAGACGCGGCGCTCGAGATCGCATCCGTAACGCTCGACGGGTTGCATGTGTCCGAGTTCGCGCTGCTCGCCGGAAGCGGTGCCCACGTGCTCGCACCCGGTGACAGCCTGCAGCTCCTCGTGCGCTGCGAGCCGGAGACGCAAGGCGCCAAGAGCGCGCACCTGCGTATTGCGAGCGACGACGAGGATGAAGGCCTGTTCCTCGTGCCTCTGCAAGCCGATGCGATTCCTCCGCAACCCGACATCGTGGTTCATGCGGACACGCTGGATCTCGGCAGCGTCGCCTTGACGACTTCGCCCACGACGCAAACGCTTCGCGTCTTCAATCGCGGAACGGGAGATCTCACGCTGAACGACGTTTTCCTTCTGGGACCCGACGCGGTGGATTTCATCGTGGCGAACCCGACGCCGCTCGTCGTGTCTCCGGCGGACAGCACCGATATCTCCGTCACCTTCGATCCCGGAACCGAAGGCCCGAAGTCGGCGACGCTGCGCATCGTGAGCGATGATCCAGATCAGCCCGCAACGGATGTCTTCCTCCACGGCACCGGACTCCCGCTGCCGGCCCCGGACATCGATTCGACGCCGCAGACCGACTACGGCGGTGTCTCCATTGCCGGGGGAAGCGCCACGCAGGCGATCGAGATCCACAATCGCGGCAGCGCCACGCTCGACATCGGAAGCGTCAGCCTCGTGGGCGCTGACGCGGCCGACTTCACCGTCACGTCCGGTCCCCTGTCGACGACTCTCGCTCCCGGCGACAGCACCGAAG
>JBFJHN010000226.1:0-5345 GCA_041613275.1 Candidatus Krumholzibacteriia bacterium
AGCCAGTACTGCGACATACGCTCGGCGGCGAGCATGTCCCACGGGTGGACGAAAACCGCGGCCCCGAGCTCCTCGGCCCGCGCAAACACGGGCAGCAGCTCCGGACGATCCAGATTCCATTCGTTGACATGGCTGCCGATCTGGATCCCGGCCAAGCCCAGTTCCTCGACGCAGCGGTCGAGCTCGGCAACAGCGAGCCGCGGATCCTGCAGCGGAACCGTGCCGAGACCGACGAACCGACTCGGATGACGTTGCACGACGTCTGCCAGGTGGTCGTTCAGCAAACGTGACAGATCGAGTGCGTGTTCGGGTTGGGCCCAGTAGCTGAACATGACGGGTACGGTCGACAGCACCTGCACGTCGACGCCGTCACGATCGCATTCTTCCAACCGTCGCTCGGCGGACCAACAGTTGGACTCGACGACACGGAAACAGTCGCCGTCGCGCATCATCGCGGCGCGACCATCGGCGCGGTGCACGAGCTGCACGAACCCACCGTAACCGTAGCGTTTCGCCAAATCGGGCCATTTCTCGGGCAGCACGTGCGTGTGCACGTCGATCTTCAGCGACGGTCGTCCCATCATCGGTGCCCTGCGCCGCGCCAGCGACTTACTTGCCACCGCCGGGCACTTGCATCACCGCACCGCAATGGCGACACGTGCGCAGGGCCTCGTCGGCGTAAAAGCTCTCGATGATCGGCTTGAGCTGCTTGCCGAGATCCTGCAGCTCGAACGCCGCGTCGTGGAGCGTTTTGCCGCAGCTTTCGCAGAACCACACCAGGTGATCCAGCTCGCCGGGCTTGCGCACCCGCTCGATTACCATGCCGACGGTGTTCTCGGGCCGTTGCGGTGAGTGCGGTACGCGCGGCGGCAACAGGAAGATCTCGCCCTCGCGAATCGTGATGTCCCGCGGGCGCCCGTCTTCCATGATGCGCAAGGTGATGTCACCTTCGACCTGGAAGAAGAACTCCTCGCCCTCCTCGACGTGGAAGTCCTTGCGGCGATTCGGGCCGCCGACGACCATGACCAGGAACTCGGTGTCCTTCCACACCATCTTGTTCCCGACCGGCGGCTTGAGCAGCTCGCGATTGTCTTCGATCCACGCACGCAGGTTGAACGGTGATGGTGTCGCCATGGTCCAGCCCTCCGACCGCACCCGCCCGCAACCGGGCGAGTCCGCCGGCGATCTACTTATCATCTTTCGGGTTGCCAGGCAATCCGGCGTGGTCGCAGGATCGATCAGGTCCGGACCCAGACGATACTCTCCATGTCGGTGATCGAGGAACGCAGCTCGACGGCACCCGTACGCAGCAGCTCTTGGGTGTGGTCCTGCACCAGCGGGATCAGATTCTCGTCAGGCGTCTTCTGCGTGCCAAAGATGGCGACCCAGGCGTTGCGGCCGCTGGTCTTCGCCAAATAGAGCGCACGATCGGCGATGGTGACGACCTGCTCCCAGTGCACCCGCGTTGGCTCCGTTCGCACAAACGGGTACATGGCCATGCCAATGGAGCAGCTGAGTCGAACGCGCCGCGCCTCGCCGAGATCGAACTCGTGCTGCGACACGGTGCTCCGCAGCCGTTCGGCCAACCGCTCGCAGTGCGAGACGCTCATGTTGCGGCCGACAACGAGAAACTCGTCCCCGCCCCAGCGGATGATCGTGTCGGACTTGCGACAGACGAGCCGCAGTAGGTCCCGCATCTGCAGCAACGCCCGGTCACCGGCCATGTGCCCATGCGTGTCGTTGATGCCCTTGAGACCGTCCAAGTCGATCATCAGGAACAGGAAGTCCGCTTCGGCAGGCGTGCGACCGTCGCTTTGCTGTCTGCGCTTGAGGTAGAACCTCTCGGTCAGCGCGATCGACTTGTCGATCTCGGTCATCAGGTAGCGGCGGTTGCGCAGGCCCGTGAGCGAATCCGTCAGGCTCGCCTCCTGCAGCTTGCGGTTGGCCTCCTGCAACTCTTCGTTGCGCGTCGCCAACTCGCGTGTCCGCGCCTGCACCTCGCCCTCCAACTTGCGGCTGTACTCCGCCTCACGCTCCAATTTGCGCGCCTGAGCCCGGGTGTAGGCGATGATCACCGCACCCACGGCGATGGTGTACAGTGTGTAGGCCCACCAGGTTTTCCACGGCGGCGGCAGCACCTTGACCCTCAGCGCCACCGCGTCCTCGTTCCACAGGCCGTCGTTGTTCGAGCCTCGCACGCGCAGGACGTAATTGCCCGCATCGAGGTTGGTGTAGGTGGCGCGGCGCGTGGTACCCAGCTCGATCCAATCCTCGTCGAAGCCCTCCAGCTTGTAAGCGTAGCGGTTTTTCTCCGGCGCCGCGTAGTCCAGTGCCGCGAACTCGAACGACACGACGTAGTCGGTATAATCCAGTGTCACGCGCGCAGTCCGCGAGATCGGTTGCGCTAGCTCGACCTCCTGATTCAGCTTCATGAATGAGGTCAACACGACGGGCGGCACGTGGCTGTTGCCGTGGATGCGATCGGGAAAGAACGAGTTGTAGCCCTTGATGCCTCCGAAGAACATCTCGCCGGTGGGGCTACGATAGTAGGCGCCGAAGTTGAACTCGTTGCTTTGCAGGCCGTGAGCTGTGTCGAAGTTTTTGAACGTCTCGCTCTGCGGGTCGAAACGGGACAGGCCGTTATTCGTGCTCAGCCACAAATGGCCGCGATCGTCCGACAGGATCCCGTAGACGAGGTTGTTCGGCAGACCATCGCGTTCGGTGTAGCGCTTGAGCTGCTCGCGCCCGGCGCGCCGATCCTCCGCCTCCCAGCGATTCAGGCCGCCGCCCTGCGTGCCGATCCACAACGTGCCGCTGGCGTCCTCGTGAATCGACCACACCACGTCACTGCTCAGGCTCTGGGGATCGTCCGGATCATGGTGGAAGTGCACGAAGGTCCCGGTCTGTCGGTCGAAGCGGTTCAGGCCGCCGCCATCGGTGCCGATCCACAGATGCTGATCGCTGTCCTCGCAGAAAGCGGTAACGCGGTTGCTGCCCAACGTCGTCGGCACGGACGGGTCGTGACGATAGTGTACGAACGTACCGCGATCGCGGTCCATCTTGTTCAACCCGCCTTCGAAGGTTCCGATCCACAGGTGCCCGGCGGAATCTTCGTGGATCGACATCACCGCGTTGCCACTGAGGCTCGACGGATCGCCGGGCCGATGCTTGTAACGCGTGAACGAGCTGCTGTGCGGATCGAGGCGATTCAATCCACCGTCGTAAGTCCCGACCCACAGCGCGCCGGTGCGGTCCAGCAGCAAACTCATCACCCGGTCGTCGCTCAGCGATCGCGCGTTGCCCGGGTCGTGACGGAAGTGTCGGTAGCGTCCCGTCGCGCGATCCCACCGGTTCAGGCCCCCGCCGAACGTCCCGACCCACAGCAGGTCGCGCTGTGCGTCGTATTGGAACGACGCCACCGCATCGCTGCTGAGGCCATCGGGATCCTCGGGGTCCGCACGAATCAGCGCGAACTGACCGGTCGCCGGGTTCCAACGATTCAAGCCGTCGGCCTTGGTGCCGATCCACAGCACCCCGCCACGATCCTGGAAGATCGTGCTCACGCGGTCATCACTGAGACTCTTGGGGTCCGTGGCGCTGTTGGTGTAGCGGATGAAACGATCTCCGCGCCATTCGTTGAGACCGCCGTCGGTGCCGATCCACAGGATGCCGTCGCGATCCTCGAAAATGGCACGCACCCGCCCGATCCCGAGGCTGAAGCGGTCCGCGGGATCGTGGGCGAAACGCTCGAACGTCGCCGAGTCACGCAGCAGGCGATTGAGCCCTCCGCGGTAGGTCCCCACCCACACCGCGCCGTGGCGATCTTCGAAGACGGCATACACGCGATCGTCGCTGAGGCTGCTTAAGTTCTCAGGGTCATGACGGAACGCCGTGAAGCTCTGCGTCCGTGGGTCGAACGCGTTCAGTCCACCGCCGTAAGTCCCGATCCACAACGTGCCGTCGCGTCCCTCGTGCAGCGAGCGAACGCGATCGCTGCTGATGCTCCTGCCGTTGGCCGGGTCGTGGGTAAAACGCTCCCAGCGGCCGCTGCGCGGATCGAAGCGGTTCAACCCGCCGCCGTCCGTGCCGATCCACAGCAGGCCCTGGGCGTCCACGTGAATCGCACGCACGCGATTGTGGCTCAGGGAATTGGCGTGGCTGGGGTCGTTTTTGAACTGGGTGAAGCTGCCGGTGGCCGGATCCAACCGGTCCAGACCGCCCCCGTCGGTGCCGATCCACAGATTACCCTGACGACCTTCGACGATGGCCCACACGAAGCTGTTGGACAGCGAGGTCGAGTCGTTCTGGTCGTGCGTGTACGTTTTGAACGACTAGCCGTCGAAGCGGTTCAGCCCGTCCTCCGTGCCGATCCACATGAAGCCTTGTCGGTCCTGAAACACCGCGTTGACCGCACTCTGCGACAGGCCCTGCTCGAGCGAGATGCGCGCGAAGCGCACGTTGCGGCGCTGGTTGGCCTCGGTCGCGTGGACGGCCACGCCGAGTCCGAGGCAGAGGCAGACCGCGAGCACCGTCCACCGGCGCGCGGCGCTGCCGTCCGACCTGGGGCTCACTCTCAGCAGCAACATCGACCCCACCCACCGCGCGAGCGGCGGTGTCGATTTCTACAACGACCCTCGCAAAACATAGGCTCGCGGCGCGGAAACGCAAATGTGGCGCGGGTGCATCCGCGGCCTGCGCGGACGAACCTAGGCTCCTCATTTCAGGGTACTTGGCGTCGCGGGCGGCGCCCGCCAGCGCTCACGCCAGTGGCCCCACCGGGGCGCCGCGGTCGAGAATTTCGCGCACTTTCGCAGCCAGGGTCTCGACCCGCACCGGCTTGGCGATGAACGCCACGCCCTCCGCCGACAGCGCCTCGCGTACGTCCTCCCCGTCGGGAGCGTAGCCGCTGGCGAAAACCACGCGCAGGTCCGGACGGAGCTCGCGCATCTGGCGAAACACCTCCGTCCCTCCCAGCTGCGGCATCACCACGTCCAGTATGGCGACCGCCACCTCCTCACGGTGCTGGCGGAAGGCGGCCAGGGCTTGCTCACCGTTGTCGGCCGTGATCACGCGGTAGCCCAGGTCGCTGAGGCCGATGGCCAGCAGGTCGCGCAGCAGTGGCTCGTCCTCGGCCACCAGCAGCGTCTCGGTGCCCGCGGCGGGCGAGGTTCGCCGCTCCCGCCGTTCCGCCGAGATGGCCGCGTCGGCCAGCGGCAAGTACAGGTGGAACGTGCTGCCCCGACCGAGCTCGCTCTCGACCGAGATGAAGCCGCGATGCTGCTCGACAATGCCGTAGACCATCGCCAAACCCAGGCCCGTGCCCTCTTGCTTGGTGGTGAAGAACG
>JBFJHN010000227.1:0-5325 GCA_041613275.1 Candidatus Krumholzibacteriia bacterium
CCAGCATATCGCCCCCGCGCCTCGGCCGCGCACCGCGCTCGAACGTGAAGCGACCCTGGCGCCAGGCGAGCGCCTCGCCGAGCGCCTCGCAGACGCGCTGGCGTGCCGTGGCCGGCCGACTGGGGGGACGCGCGCCGGGCTCGAGCTGCGCCCAGGTGATGCGTCCCCCGCGCAGGTACAAGCGGCAGCGTCGGGCCCGCGTGCCGAAACGCAGGCAGCCGTCGACGCGGCCCAGCGACAGCATCTGGACCAGGATCTCCGGCGGCAGAAGCGCCAGATCGCCGCGCAAGGCCGGCTGCTTCGGACGCGACGTCATGTTGCGCGCACCGCGGCCTGCGCCGCCGCAAGTCGCGCAATGGGAACTCGATACGGTGAGCAGCTGACGTAGTTCAAGCCCACGCCGTGGAAGAACGCCACCGAGGACGGGTCGCCTCCGTGCTCGCCGCAGATGCCGACCTTCAGATCGGCTCGCGTGGCGCGGCCCTTCTCTGTTCCCATGCGCACGAGCGCACCGACGCCGTCGACATCGAGGCTCTGGAACGGATCGCGCGGCAGGATCCCCTGCTCGACGTAACGCGGCAGGAACACGCCGGCGTCGTCGCGACTGTAGCCGTAGACGAGCTGCGTGAGGTCGTTCGTTCCGAAGCTGAAGAAGTCCGCCGATTGCGCGATGCGATCGGCGACGATCGCTGCGCGCGGCACCTCGATCATCGTTCCCACGGCAAACGAAACGCGCGACGCGTCATCTCCGAGCACGCGCTCGGCGACGCGGTGCACGAGCGCATGCAAACGATCGTATTCCTCCGTGATGCCGATGAGCGGCAGCATGATCTCGGGCTGCGGCGCTCGACCACGCTGCACGAGCGAGAGCGCGGCTTCGAGGATTGCCTCCACCTGCATCTCGTAGATGGCCGGGAACGTGATGCCGAGGCGTGCGCCGCGATGCCCGAGCATCGGGTTCATCTCGCGGAGCGACTGCACGCGGCGCCACACCTGCTCCGCCGGCATGTCCAGCTCGCGCGCCAGAGCGTCCGACTCCTCGCGGTCGTGCGGGACGAACTCGTGCAGAGGCGGATCCAGCAGACGAATGGTCACGGGCAGGCCATCCATGGCCTCGAAGATGCCTTGGAAGTCCTCGCGCTGCATCGGCTTGAGACGCGACAGCGCCTCGCGGCGCTCGTCTTCGTCCGCGGCCAGGATCATCTTGCGCACCCACGGCAGGCGCTCCTCGCCGAAGAACATGTGCTCGGTGCGGCACAGCCCGATGCCTTCGGCACCGAAGCGTCGCGCCGCTGCGGCGTCGGCAGGCGTGTCGGCGTTGGTGCGCACGCGCAGCGCGCGCGCCGCGTCCGCCCAACCCATCAGAAGGTCGTAGTCGTCGGAGAGCTCGGGCTCGACCGTGGGCACCTCGCCCTCGAAGACGAGACCTTGGGTGCCGTCGAGCGTCAACGCGTCGCCCTCTTTGAGCACGCGCTCTCCGCCGTCACCGCGGAAGGTGGCCGTCTTCGCCGCGGTATCGACGGTGAGCGCCGAGCAGCCGGCCACACACACCTTGCCCATGCCGCGCGCGACGACCGCGGCGTGCGACGTGCGACCCCCGCGTGCCGTGAGGATGGCGCGCGCCGCAGACATCCCTTCGATGTCCTCGGGGCTGGTTTCGGTGCGCACCAGGATGACGGCGCGTCCGGCCTCGCTTTCGGCCACGGCGCGCTCGGCGGTGAAAACGATGCCACCCGACGCGGCGCCGGGCGACGCGTTCAGGCCGCTCGCCAAGGGCGTCACACTCGTGTCCGGGTCGATCATCGGATGCAGCAGCTGATCGAGGTGCACGTCCGGATCGACGAGAAGCAGCGCCTCGCGCTCGCTCACCAGGGCCTCCCGCACCATGTCGGCGGCGATGCGCAGCGCCGCCGCGCCGGTCCGCTTGCCGGAACGCGTCTGCAACATCCACAGCCGTCCACGCTCGATGGTGAACTCGAGGTCCTGCATGTCCTTGTAGTAACGCTCGAGCTTCTCGCGGTAACCGTTCAGCTCCGCGAAGGCTTCCGGCATGATCTCCTCGAGCGAACGGGCGCCGTCCTCCTCCACCTGTGCGCGGGTGAGCGGGTGCGGCGTGCGGATCCCCGCGACGACGTCCTCGCCCTGCGCGTTGGTCAGGTACTCGCCGTAGAAGTGGTTATCGCCCGTCGCAGGGTCGCGCGTGAACGCCACACCGGTGGCGCAATCCTCGCCCATATTGCCGAAGACCATCGCTTGCACGTTGGCCGCAGTCCCCCAGTCGTGGGGAATGCGGTTGAGCCTGCGGTACGAGTAGGCGCGATCGTTGTACCACGAGCCGAATACCGCGCTGACCGACTTCCACAGCTGCTCGAACGGGTCGTGGGGAAAGTCCTCGCCCGTGGTCTTGCGTACGCACTGCTTGAAGCGCTCGACGACACCTTCGAGATCCTCGCCGGTCAGATCGGTGTCGAGCTGCACGCCGCGCTCGCGCTTCGCGCTCTCGAGAATCGACTCGAACGCGTCGTGCTCCACGCCTAGGACCACGTCGCCGAACATCTGGATGAAGCGCCTGTAGCTGTCCCACCCAAAGCGCGGGTTGTCGGTGAGATCGATGAGGCCGCGCACGGTCTCGTCGTTGAGGCCGAGGTTGAGCACCGTGTCCATCATGCCCGGCATCGACACGCGCGCGCCCGAGCGCACCGAGACCAGAAGCGGGCGCGACGGATCGCCGAAGCCGCGCCCCAGGATCGATTCCACCTGCTCCATCGCGGCGCGCGCTTCGTCCTGCAGCCCGCGCCGCAGACGGCGTCCCTCGTTGTAGAAGCGAATGCATTCGGTGGTCGTGATCGTGAAGCCGGGCGGCACGGGCAGCCCCAGCGTGGTCATCTCGGCCAGGCCGGCCCCCTTGCCCCCCAAGAGCTCTTTCATCTTGCCGTCGCCGTCGGCGCGACCGTCTCCAAAGAAGTACACCGCCCTGTCGTTGGACATGCGGGCATCCCCTCTCTCTCGGATGGCGCCGTGCGTGGCGCCTCGAGCGTCGATGTGCTGCATCATGGCATCCCCGTGGGCGGCCCCGAATCGAAGTCTGGACGCGACGTTAGGAACGCCGTCGAAGCGCTTCAAGCGCTTTCTTCGCTTCTTCGATCACGGTGCTCGGCCGCCGGCGGTTGCGCGGCCACGGAAGACCCCAGCAGAGTGCGCAGGAGGTCGTCGAGCCGAATGACGCCCGCGGGCGCGTCGGCGACCTCGACTACGGCGACCTGGCTGGGGCTGCGCTGCAGGTCGGCGAGGAGGCGATCCAGGCCGTGGCTGAGATTGGCACGCACCGGACGCCGCATCGGGCGCGTCACCGGCACGTCGTTGGCCAGCGCCACGACTCCTGCCGCGCTCACCACGCCCACGACCTGGCGATCCTCGGGGTCGGTGACCAGCACGCGTCGCACGCGCTCCGCGCGCATGACCTCTTTGGCCTGGCCCACGCTCGCCGCGCTGGTGACGCGCTCCACGGACTGCAGAGGTTGGACGAAGACCTGCGGGTCCAGCTTCCAGAACTCGACGATGTTGTGGATCAGGCCGCGCTCCTCGGGGTCGACGTGTCCGCGCACTTCGCTGCGCGCAACGAAGTGCTTGAGCTCCTCGCGCGAAGCGAACTCGAGCACCCGGTTGCGCACTCGCACGGCGCGCCGTGCGAGCTCGGCGATCCCGATGCCGACGAGCAGCAGCGGCGCCAGCAGCACGCGCGTGGCGTGCAGCGCACCGGCGGTGCCAAGCAGCACACGGTTGGGATAGCTCTGCGCCACCGCCTTGGGAACGATCTCGCCGAAGATGAGGACGAGCGGGACGATGAGCGCGGTGGTCACGGTGTCGACCCACGCTTCGCGCATGGGTGCGAAGCGCAGCACCGCTTCGCGCCCGTACACCGCCAATGCCACGTTGACGAGGTTGTTGCCGACGAGGCACACCGCGATGGTGCGTTCGCGACGGCGGAGCAGGGCCTCGGACCAACGCGCGCGGCGCTCGCCCTCCGCCGCCCGCGTGCGCAGGCGCACCCGGCTGGCCATGGTGACCGCGAGCTCGCTTCCGGCGAAGAACGCCGAGCCGACGAGCAGAGCCACGATCAACGCGATGAGTTCCATCAGCGGCTCTCCTTCGCCGGCATTCCCGGCGCACGCCCCACGCGCAGCTTCAAGACCCGATTCGGCAGCGCGTGCTCGACCGTGAAGCGCAGGCCGTCGACGTCGAGCATCTGCCCCGTCTCGGGAATGCAGCCCAGGCGGCGCGTGACGAAGCCGCCGACCGTTTCGACTTCGTCGTCCTGAAGATCGGTGCCGAGGATCTCGTTGAACACGTCGATTTCCATCTGCGCGCCGATGAGGACGTCGCCACCCGCCAGCGGCGTGTAGCGCGTGCGCTCGGCATCGTGAAGATCGAAGATCTCACCGACCACCTCTTCAATGGCGTCCTCGAGCGAAACCACGCCGTCGAGCCCCCCGTGCTCGTCGACGACTGCAGCGATCTCCTCACCGCGCCGGCGCATGTCCAGGAGCATCGCACCGACGCGCATGGCGCCGGGATAGAAGTGCAGGTCGCGGCGTACGTCACGGAGCCGGCGGATGTCGGGTTCGTCGCGTCCCCAGAGCATCTCGCTGACCTCGGCGTAGCCGACGAGGTTTTCGCTGCGTCCCTCGTACAGCGGCACGCGCGAGTACCCCGCACGCGCCACCTCCTCGACCACGTCGGCGACCCGAGCGTCGACGTCGAGCGCGAACATGCGGGTGCGCGAGGTCACGATGTTCTCGACGCGGCGATCGTTGAGCTGGAAGACGTTGTGGATGAACTCCTTCTCGCGCACGCCGACGACGCCCTGCTCCCAACCCATCGTCACCAGCGTCTTGATCTCCTTCTCGGTGAGAGCCTCGTCCCGAGGCGGCACGCGGCGTGAGAGGTTCTCGGCCAGCGTGTCGGTCAGTCCGACCGCGGCGGCGCTCACCGGCCGCAACAGCCTCTGCACGACCCGCAGCGTCGGAGCCACCACGCCGGCGAACCCGAGCGGCGCGCTCACGGCGACGGTCTTGGGGACGATTTCGCCGAAAACGAGCAGCGCCATCGTCATGACCAGCGTCGCGAGCAGAGGTCCCGACTCGGGTCCGAACGCGTCGACGAACAGGCTGGCCGCTATGATCGAGACCACGATGTTGACCAGCGTGTTGCCGATGAGCACCGTGGCCAGAACGGTGCGCGGCCGCTGCAAGAGATCGAGGACGGCGCGTGCCGAACGCGTCGAGCGCTCGCGCAGGCGCGCCAGCTGCGGCGAGCGCAACGAGA
>JBFJHN010000228.1:0-5309 GCA_041613275.1 Candidatus Krumholzibacteriia bacterium
GGTCGTTCGCAAAGAAGTGCAACAGCGCATCCGGCGCATCGACACGACCGAGGTGTTTGCGAAGTTTGCGGCCTACGAGAACAGCATCGAGCGCCTCGAGGCCGAAGGCAGCTTGGTCAACGGGCTGCGCCCCAAGAACGATCTGCGCACCGAGTTCGCGCAGCTCGAGAACTCGGAGGAAATCGAGCAGGATCTCGAGCGCCTCAAGAAGGAAACGCAGGGACGCGAAGAAGGTTCAGCCTGATCCGAAGGAGCCGTGCCCATGGAGGCCCTGATGGTAGGACAGACTCTCTTCTTCGTCATCCTGGCGGTGTTGTCGGCGACGCTCATCGTGTGTCTGCCCGTGGCCTTGTTCTTCTGGCTGGTGCTGCGAAAGCGCTCAGATCGCAGCGCGGTGCCGGACAAGGAAGAAGACAAGCTACGCAAGATCTGGAGCGGATTGCAGCGCATGGAGCAACGCATCGAGAATCTCGAGACGATTCTCGCGGGGAAGAGGAAACGCGATCCGTTTGAAGACGCGGCGCGTCGTGAGGACGTCCGCGCGGGGCGTTTCGACAACTGATCTGGAGACCGGCGGCTCCAGCGCGGGGACGCACGCTTCAGAACCACACATTGCGAGGTGAGTCATGCGGGGAAGCTGCTATCGACGGAAGCTGGGAGTCTACCGCCGTCGACACGGACGTTGGATCCTGGGCGTGTGCGGCGGTCTAGCCGATGCGTTCGAGCTGCCCGCATGGGCCGTGCGCCTGCTCTTCATCATCCTCGTGTGCGCCAACAGCGCCTTCATCCTCTTGTACCTGCTGCTGGCGTTCCTGATGAAGCCGGAACCGCGCCAGCCCTTCCGCGACTTCGAGGAGGAAGAAGTCTACCACTCGTACCAGACGTCGCGCGGCGACACGTTGGACCGCATTCAGCGCTCGTTCGACCGCTTGAACAAACGTCTGCAGAACCTCGAAACCATCGTCACGCGTCCCAACTTCGAGCGTGAGGACGAGTTCCGCAAGCTGTAGTCTCGTTGCCAGCACGGCGTGTGCCGTGGACCGCCAGCGCGGCTTCGCGTTCCCGCGACTCCGTCCTTGGATGACGCGTTCGCGCCCTCAGATCCGCAGCAGGTACGAAAACTTCACGAAGAACTGTCGCGAGTCGTTGTTGAGACCGTCGGTGGATCGCACGATGGGCTGGTTCGGCGGCTCATGGAAGAGGTCCGCGTTCAAGTAGTTGGTGTTGAACCCCACATACAAGGCCGTCCACGCGTTGAGCTGGTAGGTGCACAGGAGATCGGCGTTGAAGCGGCGCTCGCGCTCGAGCCGGCTGAGCGCGGCGTTGGCGTCGATCTTCTCCCACTCGAAGATGGCGCGCACCGAGAAGCGACGGTTCATCTGCCAGGACCACAGGCTGCGCAGGATGTGGTTCTCGAAGATGGTGTCGCCCGACGAACCCTCGTTGAGCTGCTCGAGGAGATAGCGCGTGTTGATACGGAACGCGGACGACGGCCGGAGAATCAGCTCCAGCTCCAAGCCCAAGACGTCCTCGAGTTCGGGCAGCTGGCCGGCCGGTGGGACGAAGTTCACCGCCCGCCCGGTGGCCACACCGATCTCGAAGTTCACGAGGTTCGAGGGTCTCGACTCGACCTGCACCTCCAGCTCCCACGGCGTGAAGTCGACGTCCTCCGTGAGAAGGGAGAAATCCTCCGGACGCAGGCGCTCGCCGCGTGCTCGGTAGAGCACCTCGAAGTCTGTCTGGCGGGTCAGCTCCCAGTCGATTTCGGGCTGTAGCCTCCAGTCGAGGCGCGTTCCGGAGTGATCCCAGATCACCTGCCAGTAGAAGCTGGGACCCCAGGCGTGGAGCACATCGCCTTCGGGGCGGAACGTGTATCCCAATTGCTGGTGGAGGTCGCGAATGTCCGTTCGAGTCACGAAGCCCAGGTCGGTGTTGAAGTCGCGGCCCACGTCGAAGAAGTGCAGGTGATTGTTCACATGCCGACCGTTGCGGTTGAAGTGCACGTTGTACAGCGGCCCTTCGGAAGTGCGGCCGTCGAGATCGCTGGACCAGCTGTTGGCCACCTGCGCACGTGCGTCCCAGGTGTCGGTCAGGCGCAGTCGTGTGTCGATGGCCGCCACGCGGTTGTACGACTTCTCGAGCTCGCGATCGGTGACGAGCAGACCCACGGTCGACTGCGAGGAGATGTCACGGTTGACGCGGAACGCTCCCGCGAAAGCGCGTTTGCCGCTCAACGGATCGCTGCCGGGCACGCGCTTGCCGGGAGCTTCGTCGTCGATCAGCAGCGCGCCGAAGGCGTACGGACCGAGCTTGCCGGTGGTACGCGCCCCCACCTGAGGATCGGCAATGCGCCGCGTGAACAGCAGATTGGTCGTGGTTTGGAAGAACCCGGCGTTCTCCAGGAAGAACGGACGCTTCTCGGGGAAGAACACCTCGAAGCGCTCGTTCACGGTGACCTGCGGGGCGTCCGACTCGACCTGGCTGAAGTCGGGGTTGAGCGTGGCGTCCACGGCAACGTTGTCGAGAACGACGAACTTGGCGTCCAGCCCACCGTCGGGATCGAAGCCATCTTCGATGAAACGCGGATCGGGGTCGGCATCGGGCTCGAGGACGCGGAAAGAGCGCGACGTTACATAGGGAATGAGCTCGACGTTGCGGCCCGGTGAGATGCCGCTCAGGCCACGGATGGTGGCGGCCTGGTTCATACGACCCTCGATGCGCGTCGACACGTGCGGCCAGAAGACTTGCTCGTTGTCGCGCTGGACCTCGCGCACCAAGAGCATGCCCCATTCCTGATTCTCGAGCGGCGCGAAACGCAGGCTTCGGAACGGGATCACCAGCTTGACGATATAGCCGTAGTCGGTCAGACGGCCCTCCGTGTGCCACAAGGTGTCCCACGATGCGTCGAAGCCCTCGCCTTCTGTCCAGATGGCGTCCCACTGCACGCCCAGCGGGTTGACGACGAAGGCATACGCCCTGCGCTGATCGTGGTACGTGTCGAGCATCACCTCGACGATGTCATCGGAACCGATCTGGTCGCGGCGTGCCAGGTTGGCGCGCACCAGGTCAGGGTGCGTGTCGTGCGCGACAAACACGGCGTAGAAGTTATCGTCGTCGTAACCGAGATAGACATCGGTGTGTTGGGAAGCAGGGGCCCCGTCAACCGGATTGGTCTGGATGAACTCGCTGACGTGCGCGAGCGGCGTGGAAGTCACCGGACCGGGTGTGGGTGTGTCGAAGTCCGCGATCTGGGGAGCGCGCGCGACACGCGGGATGTCCAGGACAGGACGCTCCGCGGCCCAGGCTGGACCGAGGCGGGCGAGGCACGCGATCAGCGCGAGCATGAGACGGCAACGTTGGTGACGCATGCGGCGACATGATACGGGGACTGCCTGGCCGTGTCGAGGGGCGCGCACGTCGGACGCGCCCCGCACGGTCAACTGTCGATGCGCGCCCCGAGTCCCTGGAGACGCCAGCGCGTGGTGGGTCCTTGCACGCTCGCAGGGTCGAAGGTCACACCCAGCTCCTCGGCCTCGTGCTGCTTCCAGGCGCGATGCTGCTCTTCGGTGAGCTCGATGCGTTCGACGATCCCCTCGACGACCACGTCGTGACCCTTGGCGCTGAGAGGAAAGACGATCTCGCCATCGGTGACCTTGACGCGCATCTCGGATCCCTGTGCGTCGGCGATGTCGATCCAGCAGCCGCGTTTGGGGCAAACCTGCACCACGGACGCTTGCACCTGGACGATCTTGTTCTCGTAGCTTTCGGGCGCGGCGACGACTTTCGCCAGCGCAACACTTTCGCGCAGGACGACGCCGGCGCCGTAAGTGCCGCTCGGGTCGGGGTTGTGCAAGGCGGACTGCTCGGCGTCCGCGTTGCCGTCTATCGTGTTGCTCTCCTCGGCGTGGTCGCCGTGCGTCGCCTGGGCGTCGGCCGCCCCGCCATGGTGGGCTCCCACACTGTCTTCAGGGACGTCGCGGCTGCAGCCGACCGCGAGCGCCGCAAGCAACGGAAGCATGATGAAGGTCGCTTCGATTCGCTGACGTCTGGTTCTCATGTGCTCTCTTCGAGTTGAGGTGGGCACGGAGCGCGTGAATCGGACATCCGTTATCCTTCTCCCGAAAAATCCTCGGGAAAACGCGAACGCATGCATTCAAACACAACGCGCGCGCCAACATCCAGGGCCAACGTATCGAGGTTCATGCAGAGATCGTAGCCCAACGGATCGTTGGCCTCGCGGTGGAAGCTGCGCCGCACGAATTCGCTGCGCTCACGATCGTAACGGAGGAGCTCTCGTCGTGCGCGCACACGGCTCTTGTCCTTCTCCTGTTCCAGCATACGCGCGAGCCTGGAGTCGAAGCTGCGCACGACCAGCACCGCGACGCGATGCTCCGCCGGCACGATGAAACCGGCACCGCGTCCGACGAAAACGATTTTTCCGCGCATGGCCAACGACAAAACAATGCGCGACAGCTTGTGCAGGTACCCGGTGCTCGAAACGTGATCGGGAACGAACATGTGATAGAGAAGATCTTCGCGGTAGTTCAGCAAGTGTTCATCGAGCGAATCGAGTGCGCGTCGTCCTAGCGCATCACGCTCGTGAAGGGCCTCGAGAATCTGGCGGTCGAAAACTTCCCAACCGGCGAGCCGCGCGACCTCTTGGGCCAGCTCGCGCGCCCCCGAAAAGGGGTGGCCGGAGATGGTGACGTTGGCGCGTGCCGCGTCGACGTTGGTCGAGACGGCGCGTTGTTGGCTTTCCCACAAACGCGCTTGCCGATCCAGCAGCTGCTCGATCGTCGAATCCCGCTTGGCCTTCACGGGGCCTCCCGGATCGCGTCGCGGTACGACGGATTCCGCGCCACGCTTCAGCGGAGCCTCCGAGGTCCATCATGCGACGCGACGCTGCGACGAGGCGTGCGACGCTGACGCAGCGCGCGCTCGCACTTCTCGCAGTCCCGGCCGGACTCGGCGCACGGAACGCCGTCCGCTTGAGCCTCGTCGCACAGCGTGCCCAGACCCAGCTGGGGGCGCGCGTACGCCGTAGATTCTGCGCCGGGACGAGAGGTTCCGCTTGCAAGCCTACGCGATTCGCGTCCGCTTTTCATCGGCATGCTCCGATGGTGTGTGTCGACGGCGGCATCTCCACCTCTGGAAGCTCCGTTGTTGGTGAGGCACGGTCAAGTCGGCCGCCGCGCATCGTTTGCGCGTGACTTCCAAAGCGACTACGCCAACCTCTGGAAGCTCGACCTCAAACGACGCACGGCATTGTTTGAAAAATGTGTACACTCGGAGGAGCATCCTACCGAGAA
>JBFJHN010000229.1:0-5302 GCA_041613275.1 Candidatus Krumholzibacteriia bacterium
GAGATCGCGATCGCCTTCGCGCGCGTCGCCCCCGACCTCCAGCTGACCACGCACGTCGCCGGATCGAGCGCTCTGCGTCATCAGATTGCGGGCGGCGCCCCCGCCGACGTGTTCGTGTCGGCCGACGCAGCCGAGGTACGCGCCCTGGGAGATGCCATCGTCGAGACGCATGCCTTCGCGCGCAACCGGCTCGTCGTGGTTGCGGGTCGCGATCAGGCGGCGTTCGAGGCGCTGCGTGACCTGCGCGCGCGCCCAGGCAGGATCGCCGTCGGCAACACGCACACGGCACCGGTCGGGCGCCACGCGCGCGCCGTGCTCGAAGCGACGGAGCTCGCCCTCGAGCTCGAGCCACGCCTCGTGCCGTGCGACAACGCGCTGCAGATCGTGCGCTCGGTTGCCAGCGGCAGCTGCAGTTTCGGTTTGACCTATCGCACGGACGCGCGTTCCGAGCCACGGGTGCACGTGGTGTGGACGATCGACGACGCGTTGCACGCACCCATCGTCTACGTGGCGGCTCGGCTGCGGCATGCCGCGCACCCGGAAGCTGCGCGTGCGTACGTGCGTTTTCTCACCGCTCCTGTCGCAGCCGAGATCTTCGAACGTCATGGCTTCTCGGCCGCAAGCCGCGTTGCGGCGGCGCACGGCGGCGCCACGACCGCCACCGACGTGCGCGCGCGGTTCGAGCCCGTGTGGCTATCGCTGCGCATCGCGTCGATCGCCACGCTGTGCAGCGCCATCCTCGGTCTCGGCCTCGCCGCGTGGCTGGCGCGCCGCATTCCTGGCTTCGGCCGTGACCTCGTCGCTTCGCTCGCCGATCTACCTTTGGTGTTGCCGCCGACCGTCCTCGGGCTGGTGCTGCTCGAGCTGTGCGGTCCGCGTGGCCCCCTCGGAGCGCTCGCCGCGCGCATCGGCGGCTTGCAGCTCACCTTCACGTGGGGCGCGGCCGTGCTCGCTTCGGCCGTGATGGCTCTTCCTCTCATGGTGCGCAGCGCACGCGCAGCGCTGGAGTCGGTCCCCGCGCGCTACGTCGACGCCGCGCGCACGCTGGGCGCCACGCCGTGGTCGGCGTTCTGGAGCGTGCAGCTGCCGCTGGCGCGACGCGGTGTGGTCGCCGGCGTGGTGCTGTGCTTCTTTCGCGCCCTCGGTGAGTTCGGCGCCACGCTCATGGTCGCGGGCAACATCCCCGGACGCACGCAGACGTTGCCGCTCGCAATCTACAGCGCGGTTTTCGAAGGGCGTACACGCGATGCGGTGGTTTGGGTCGCGATCGTCCTCGTGCTGTCGTGGTGCGGTGCGCTCGTGGCCCAACGCTTGGCACGCAGGGCGCCGTCATGAGCGCGCTGCACGTGCAGGTGGAAATCGCGCGCTTCGAACGCGTCCTGCGTCTCGAGGGGCGCTGCGCGTCGTTTCCGCTGGCGGTGCTGGGACCCTCGGGTGCCGGCAAGACCACGTTGCTCGAGTGCATCTCCGGGCTCGTGCCACCCGCGCGCGGGAGCGTCACCTGGAACGAACGCGTGCTCGTCGATACCGCTCGGCAAGTGAACCTCGCGCCCGAACGCCGGCGTGTGGGCTATGTCATGCAGGACGGCGTGCTGTTCCCGCACCTGAGCGTGCGCGACAACGTGCTCTTCCCCACGCGCCGACGCGGTGGGTCGGGCGCGGACGTCTCCGCTCACCGGCTTCTCGAAGAGCTCGAGATCCCACACCTCGCCGAGCGCCGACCGCACGAGATCTCAGGCGGAGAGCGCACGCGTGTGGCCTTGGCGCGCGCGCTCGCCTGCGCGCCCGATCTCGTCCTGCTGGACGAGCCCTTCGTCGGCCTCGATCCGCGCACCCGCGAGAGGACGCAGACGCTGCTCATGCGCACGCTCGAGCAGCACCGACTGCCCGCCGTCCTCGTCACCCACGAACGGGATGAAGCTCTGCGGTTCGCCGCGACGACGTGGGTGCTTTGGGACGGAAGCATCGTGCAGGCGTGCGCGCCGGAGGAGCTCGTGCAGCGCCCGGTGAACGTGGACGTCGCCGCATTCGTCGGCGTCGAGAATCTGCTGCGCGGCCACACACTGGCACGTGCCGACGGCCTGTGCCGCGTTCGCTGCGGCGCCTTCGAAATCGATGTCGCCGCCGACGTTCCGCCCGGAACCCCGGTTTACGTTTGCCTGCGCCCCGAAGACGTCGTGCTGACGCCCGGCGCGTCGTCCAGCAGTGCGCGCAACCATCTGCCGTTGCGAGTCACGCACGTGCGCGCGCACGGTGGCGCGCGACGCGTCGAGGGGATCGTGGGCACGCACGGTGCGGAGCTTCGTCTGTCTGCTCTGGTCACGGCCGACGCCGTGCGCGAGCTCGGCATCGAGGTCGGTCGCTGCCTCGTGGCGCAGTTCAAGGCGACCGCCGCACACCTTCTCGTGCGTCGCGATGCATGACGCCAACAGCGCTCGCGGCGCGCTCGGTGCCGCGACGCTCGTAGTAGACGAACTCGAATCCGTCGAGCGCGACGCGACGCAGCGCATAGTGGGTGCGGAACGCATCCGACGCTGCGATCTGCGCGTCGCCGGGAAACGGCCACGGGGTCACCGAGCCCTCCGGCCCGCCGAAGACGATGATGTCGGGCTCGCGCGAGAGCACGTAGGCGCCGTCCCCCTTCTCGTGCCCGGTCCACTGCGTCCGGTCGGGCGCGACGCGCGCGATGTGGCGATCCGTGAGACCCAGCATGTCGAGCGTCGGCAGCCGCGAAAAGTAGGGCAAGGCGCCAGCGGCGTTGGTGGCGACGCGCGTGTCGGCGTCGTAGTGCTCGGCCAGCCACAGGCCCACCGGACGCCCGAAGCGCACCGCGGGGTCCGGCTGCCGCGCCGCGCGCAACATCGGATCCTGGAACGTGGGCAGCACGACGAGCACCAGAACGCATGCCAGCGTGAACAGCATCGCACGTCGCGCTTCCGGCGCTTCGTGCACGACTCGCCCCAACGGAGCGCGCGTCGTCCGGCTGCCTTCGACCGGCTCCAGCGCAGTCAGGCTTCGGCGCAATCGCAGCACAAAAAGCGCGACCCCTGCCATTGCGCTCAGCATGACGCCCGCGAAGCGCGCTTCGGCGTGCAGGCGTTCGAGGTGCGCTGCGGCATCGCGATGCGTGCGCAACACGCCGACGAGCGCCGACAGTGCCGGGTCCAAAAGCGCCGGACGCACGGCGACGAGCGCGCCGAGGACCAGGGTCGACACCGCCGCGGCCGTGAAGACGCGGCCGGCTGGCAGACCGTGCGTGCGCGCGTGGCGCAACAGGACCTCGAGAGCGATCGCAAGCGCCGGCAGCAGCGGAACGAGGAAGCGGTAGCCCGGGACACGCTCGCCCCCGCTTGCGAGCGTGAGCAACAGGTGCGTGACGAGCCATCCCGCCAAGAGCGAACCGCCCGGCGCGACCAGCGCGGCGCGGGGAACACGCACCGCAGCCAACCATCCCGGCGCCGCGGTCAGCATCATCTTGCCCACGTACGCGGCGCCCGACACGAGCGCCGCATCGCCCAACGTCGCCTTGGCATGCACCGTGTTGGGAAGCCAGGCGTCGTAGTACAGCAGGCGAAAGGCCTCGAGGGGAACGATCCACACCGCAGCCCCCACCGCGACGGTGCCCCACCAGCGCCACGCGCGCGGCGCCGCCCACGCCAGAACCGCGGCGTACGCGAGACCCTCGGGACGCATGCTGGCCACGGCTCCCAGGAGCAGCCCCGTCCCCCATCCCGCTGCCTGCGCGGCGCGCTCGTGGTGTGCGCGCCAGAACAGCAGCGTCAGGAGCAAGGTGAAAGCAACCGTTTCGAGCCCGCTCACGCTCCAGACCGCCAGCGGCGCGAAGGCCGACAGGAACAGCGCGGTCGGACCCCCGGCGCGCGGATCATCGATCAAGCGCGCCGCCCACTCCGAGACGACGATGACGAGCGCGAGTCCGCACAGAAAAGACAGGACTGGCCCGACGCTGTGCGGTTCCAGGTCGACGGCGGCGAAGAGCCCGAGCAGCCCCGTCCACGGCAAGTTCGACACGCCCTCGACGCGTTCGCCCGCGTTCATGACCGGACCCAGACCCTCGCCGAGGTGTCGCGCGTAGCGGTAACAAATGTACGTATCGTCGAAGCTGAAGCGCCGGAAGAGCACGCCCTGTGCGATGAACAGGAGCAGCGCGGCCAGCGTGTAGAGATCGCGTGGCGCGAGGATGTCGCGGCGCTTGCGTGCCATGCGCTCCGCGTGGACGTCCGGGGAACGGTGGAACGGCGATTGCAGTTCGCGTGAACGGCCGCGTCATCGTACGCAGGGTGCGGCCACTCCGACAAGCGCAAACGAGAAGGTGGCGCGTGCTGGGCCCGCACGGATTGCGGGTCGCGCGTTGGATCGCGTTGCAACCTGGAGGTTCCCCGCGCGCGCCCACCTGCTCCCTTCCCGACGATCTCAGTCCGCAGCCACCGCAGCCGGCTCGACGAATCCGAGCGTGCGCACGTCGTCTTCCTCTGCGAACGGCAGCATCAGCTGTTGCCAGCCCGCAGCGCGCGTTGCCGGTTCGGCGCTCGGCCGCACCAGCTGCAGGCGTTTGATCTTCTTGATGAGCCCCTGCCGGCTGATGCCGAGATCGATGGCGGCGCGTGACTTGTTCCACCCGCGATGTTCCAGGCTGCGCGCGATCATCGCTCGCTCCAGGTACTCCGTCGCACGATGAAGATCCTGGAACTCCTCCAGACGCTCCAGCGACCAGTCGACGCGCGATCCGTAGCGCAGGCGTTCCGACAACATCCACGGGTGCGCGATGTCCGCGTCGCCGTGCAGCGCCACGAGACGTTCGATCTCGTTCTCCAGCTCGCGCACGTTCCCGGGCCAATCGTATTCGAGAAAGCGTTGCATCACCTCGCCCGTCAGCTGCAACGGTGGGCGCTCGAGGCGCGTGCACACCTTGTCGACGAAGTAGCGCGCCAGAATGGGAACGTCTTCACGCCGCCGCCGGAGCGCCGGCAGGTCCAGGCGCACGACGTTCAGCCGGTAGTACAGGTCTTCGCGGAAGCGTCCTTCGGCGACCTCGCGCGCGAGGTTCTTGTTCGTGGCCGCAACGAGACGCACCGAGACGTTGCGCGAGCGTGTCTCGCCGACGCGCCGGATCTCACCGTCCTGCAGCACCCGCAGCATCTTGATCTGCAACGGCAGCGGCATGTCCGCGATCTCGTCGAGAAAGAAGGTTCCGCGGTGCGCCTCCTCGAAGAGGCCACGCTTTTCGTAGTTCGCGCCCGTGAAGGCGCCCTTGCAGTGACCGAACAGCTCGCTCTCCAGGAGC
>JBFJHN010000230.1:0-5288 GCA_041613275.1 Candidatus Krumholzibacteriia bacterium
CCAGCGACATCACGCGCACCTACGCCAACGAACGCGCGCATCCGGTTTTCCGCGACATCCTCGATCGCATGGACACCATGCAGCTGCAGCTGGTCGACAGGGTGGGCCCGGGCCGCGCCTACCTCGACCTGCACGTGCACGCACACCAGGGCGTGGCTCAGATCCTGTGCGACACCGGCATTCTCAAGACGAGCCCCGACGAGGCCATGGAACGCAAGCTGACGCTGCCCTTCCTGCCGCATGGCGTCGGCCACCACTTGGGCATCCAGGTGCACGACGTGGGCGGCAAGCAGGTCTCGCCGCGCGGCGATCGCCAGGATCCACCGCCCGAACATCCGTATCTGCGCACCACGCGCCCGCTCGATCCGGGACACATCGTCACCATCGAGCCGGGCCTGTACTTCATCCCGCTGCTTCTCGACCCAAAGCGCGACTCGGCCGAAAAGGACGCCTTCGACTGGAAGCTCATCGACGCGCTCACGCCCTGCGGCGGCGTGCGCGTCGAAGACGACGTCCTGGTCACCGACGACGGCTTCGACAACCTCACACGTCCCTTCGTTCCCGGACACCGCAACGGCGCCTGACGCACGCGACGCCATCGGCGGCCGTCGCGCGACGCGGTACGAGATGTGCACGCGTTCCCCCGGCCCGTATGGAGTTGCGGGCCGAGCCGCACCGCTCGAGTCCGAAGGAATTCTCATGTTGATGCGTCGTGTCGTACCCGGGTTTGCTGTGGCTTTCGGGATGGCGGCGTTCATGCATCTCTACCCCTCTCCCGAAAGCGACCATCCGGAGCTCTATCAGTCGTACCAGGCCATGCGAAGCATGTGCACCGAGACCAATCTGCGCGACAGCGCCTTCGCCTATGTCTATCCGGACTGCAAGCCGTCCGAGTACGTGGGCTATCTGTTTTCCAGCCTCGGCAGCGCCGAGTGGCCGCCGCGCGTCGGGCTGGAGTTCACCGCCGAGGAAGCCCGCATGGCGCGCATCCAGGTGCTGCCGGAGGATGTGACCATCGTGCCGCTACGCCCCCGCCGTCATCTCGAGAAGCAGCTCGTGATCGGCTACGACGACGACGAAGGCGTCGTGACCGCCAAGGCCTACGAGGTTTGGAACGACAAGCCGGTGTTCGAGCGCGAATGGCCGCTGCCGCGCGTCAACGCCTCGTCGTTCGCCATGCGAACGGCGAAATCCAACCTCGAGATGGGCATGGACTACACCACCGACCTCGAGATGTGGGGCTCCGAGGTCGACGAGTTCGAGATCTGGGAGGACAGCGCACCCTGAGTCGGGAACGCGGCGACCCGTCGCGGAGCCACGCCGGGCGCGGGTGCGCTTGACGAGACGCTCGGGAATCACGACATTTCAGCCATGCCGTGAATCCACTTGGGGACCGTCATCCGCTTCCCGACAGGACTCCATGCGCAAGACCCTCTCCCGCTTCAAGACCATCGGACGCGGCGCGCGACGCCCGCGCGTCCATGGCGCGCGCGGCCACGGCGGCACGCTGCTGCCGCCGGTTCGGCTGCTCGTCATCCTGCGCTGGAGCGCGCGCGCCACCAGCGCGCTGGTCTTGGGGATGATGGGAGCGTTCCTCGTCGGCCACGGACTGCAGTTCTCGCGGCTCACCGCGCGCGAGTGGATCCTCATGCTCTTCCTCACCTGGTCGCTGGTCGGCCTCATCCTCGCCTGGCGCTGGCCGCTGCGCGGCGGCGTGCTCTCGCTGGCCGGGCTGCTGGGCTTCTACCTCATCGAGTGGGCCGGCTCCGGCAACGTGCCGGGCGGCGCGTTCTTCCCCGCGTTGGCCGTCCCCGGCGTGCTGTTCATCGCCTCGTCCGTCCTTCGCCGCCGCTACCTCTGAGCGCCGCAACGACGTAACCCGCGCGCCCGCGGCGGTGTCTCATGGGGTAAGCGAGGGAGAACCCCGTGACCCCGACAGCGAGGCGCTGGCTCGTCGCGTGCAGCGCGGTGCTTTGCACCGTCGCGATGGCACGGCAGGCCCCCCAGGCCCAGCCGCTCGACCCGCCGCCCACGCTGGCCACCGCGCCACCCGCCGCCGTCGCCGCTCTCCCCGCCCACGACATGTCGTTGTCGCTCGCAGATCGCTTCGACCGGCTCGTACCCGCGCTCCTCGACGAGTTCGACGTGCCGGGGGCGGCAATCGGCGTGCTGCTCGACGGCCGGGCAATCTATGCGCGCGGCTTCGGCGTTTGCGACGTGGCGTCGCGTCGCCCCGTGACACCAACGACGCGCTTCAACGTGGCCTCCGTCTCCAAGCTGGTCACGGCGTGGGGCGCGATGCGCCTGGTCGAGCAGGGACGCTTGGATCTCGACCGCCCGGTCGCGCACGTGCTGACGCGCTGGCGACTCCCCGAGTCCGCCTTCGATCACGAGGGTGTGACGATGCGGCGCATCCTCAGCCATACCGCCGGTCTGTCACCCGGAAGCGGTCCCGGATTCTTCCACGACGACGCGCTCCCCACGCTCGAGCAGGTGCTCGACGGCGTGCGCTCCGAAGAGGAAGGTGTGCCGGCGTACGACGACATCGTCTCGGGCGCCGACAACGGGCCGGCGGGCGTGCGTGTCGTCGCCGCGCCCGGGTCTGCTGCGCGCTACTCGAACGGCGGCTATCGGCTCGCGCAGCTGGTCATCGAAGAGACGAGCGGCATGACGTTCGCAGAGTTCATGCGCCGCGACGTCCTCGAGCCTCTGGGGATGACGCGCAGCACGTTCGACGACCCGCTGCGCTTCGCCCGAGACGCCGACCTGGCCACGCCGCATTCGTGGCGCGGCGACACCATCCCGCACGAGCGCGAGCCCGGCGCCGCGGCCGGCGGCTTGTACACGTGTCTTCGCGACCTGCTGCAGCTCGCCCAGGCCGAGATGACCGAACCGGCTGCCGCGATGCACGTGACGGTGCCACCGGCTGCAGGCTACGGGCTGGGTCACGTCGTGCGCGCGACCGACGACGTGCGTTGGGTCGGCCACACCGGTCTCAGCATGGGGTGGACGGCTTCGTTCCAGGTCGTCCCCGACCGCGACGCCGCGCTCGTGGTGCTGACCAACTCCGACAACGGCTCCTATGTGCACGAAACACTGCTCGCCGCATGGTTCCGTCACGAGTTCGGCGTGGATCTCTCCGAGCGCTGGTCGGCGCCCAAGAAACGCAGCGGCCGCTTGTTCGCCTACGTCGAGTGGCTGGTGGAGACCCAGAGCATCGAAACCGCGGCGGCTTCGTCGCTCGTGCATGCCGTGCGCGAGCTCCAGGAAGCGGTGCACGCCGGCGACGTGCTGCGCGCGCTGGAGCACGCCGATGCGGCGCGCGCGCACATCGTGACCATCCGTGCCGCCGGGCAGCTGCCGGACGTACGCTGCAACGAGCTCTCGAGACATGCCGACGCCGTCGTGCGTTGGCTGCGCGCCCTTTGATCCGACCCCATCACCCCGTGAAGGCGCTCCCCGCGCCGAAACGCGCCGGGCGGACGCCGCGCGAACCCTCTGCTATACTCGCCGCCGCGAAAAAGGAGATTCCCCTCGAAGCGCGGGAATCCCTTAAGGACTTCCAACGAAAAGGAGCACGTAACCTCATGAGTCGACGTCGCAACCTGGCCGTGACCTTTGTGGCGTGTTCGTTCTTCGTGCTCGGGTGCGGAAGCAACGCCGCAGACGACGCCGCGGACGGGAGCGCCGGACACATCGGAGGTGGCGACGACGTGCAAGTCGCCGCGGCCGCGAACCAAGAAGGCAAGGCCGCCGAGGGCATGGCCGAGAAGAAGAACCCACTCCTCGACCCGAAGGGCAAAGCGATGACCGAGAAGGCGCCCGACACCTACCAGGTGAAGTTCGAAACCACGAAGGGCGACGTGGTCGTCGAAGTGAATCGCGAGTGGTCCCCGAACGGCGCCGACCGCTTCTACAACCTGGTCCGGCACGGCTACTTCACCGACATCGCTTTCTTCCGCGTCGTCGAGGGCTTCATGGCCCAGTTCGGCATCAGCGGCGACCCGGAGATCGCGGCGCGCTGGATGAACGCCGGCATGCCCGACGATCCGGTCAAGAAGAGCAACACGCGCGGCTACATCACGTACGCGAAAACGGGCGCGCCCAACAGCCGCTCGACGCAGCTGTTCGTCAACTACGGCGACAACAGCTTCCTGGACAGCCAGGGGTTCTCGCCGTTCGGACGCGTCGTGACGGGAATGGACGTCGTCGACAAGCTGTACAACGGTTACGGCGACATGCCGCCGCGCGGCAACTGCCCCGACCAGGGCACGATGATCCAGCAGGGGAACGCCTATCTGAAGAAATCGTTCCCGAAGCTCGACTACTTGAAGAGCGCTTCGATCGTCGAGGAATGATCGAGGAAGCGGATCTCGCTTCACGCCGCGATCCGCGCCTGTTTCGACCCCCGACGCGCCCCGTGTGACGTGACTTCGAGTCCGTCCGCGGGGCGCGCTCGCTTTCAGGCCTCGGCTTCCAGCTCGCGCGTGAGATCGGCGAGAAAGTGCTTCAGCGTGCCGTCCATGCCGAAGACGTACTGCGCCATGAAGCGGAAGAACGTGTTGTAGATCTCACCGTGCTCGCGGATGGTCAGATGCGTTCCGGTGCCGTCGGGGCGTAGCTCGTACACCCAGCGTCCGCCGAAGTCGGTGTTGTCGACGATGCGGGTCACCAGCAGCCGCTCCTCTTCACGCGTTTCCAACACGTATGTGATGCTGCCCATCGACGTGTGCTCGCGGAAGGCGGGCAATCCGTCGCGGTCGGGCAGGCGCTCCACTTCCTTGATTCCCGGTCGCCAGTCTGCGCTCGCCACCGGATCGGCGATGCGCGTCCACACCTCCGACGGCGATGCTTCGAAGCGCGCCTCTACGGTGGCCACGTGATCCTGCGGCAGGCGTGAGCCCACGATCCACACCACCGTCGGGATGAGGATCAGGAAGCCGATGAACCCCAGGAAGACCTTCGTCCGCATTCTCATGGAGCACCCCCTGCAGTCGGAACGCGGCGATTCTGCGATGGGCCGCGGGCATCGTCAATCCCGCTTTGGATGCGCTACAATGCGGGCGTTCCCCACACTTCGTGCGCTCCGCGCGTCGGAGCGCAAGCTCCGGAGGCCGCTCGTGCCCAAGGTCTCTTTCACACCCAACCTCGAGCGCCACATCCACGCGCCGCGCGTCGAGTCCCCCGGCACAACCGTGCGCGAGGTCCTCGACGGCGTCTTCGCCGATAATCCGCGCCTGCGCAGCTACGTGCTCGACGACCAGGGGCGCCTGCGCCAGCACGTCGCC
>JBFJHN010000231.1:0-5286 GCA_041613275.1 Candidatus Krumholzibacteriia bacterium
CCCACGCGCGGCCGCGTGTTCGTCGGCGGCAAGGACGTGACGGACCTGCCTCCGCAAAAACGCGACATCGCGATGGTCTTTCAGAATTACGCGCTGTATCCGCATATGAGCGTGCGCGACAACCTTTCTTTCGGGCTGCGCATGCGACGCATCGGAGACCGTGCTTCCGTCGCACGGCGCGTCCGCGAGGTCGCCGAGAGCCTCGGGCTCGATGAGCTTCTGGATCGCAAGCCGGCGCAGCTCTCCGGGGGCCAGCGCCAACGTGTCGCGCTGGGGCGCGCAATTGCGCGGAATCCGAAGCTCTTTCTCCTCGATGAGCCGCTCTCGAACCTGGACGTCCAGCTGCGCGTCAGCACGCGTCACGAGCTTGCGCGTCTCCACCGCAGCTTGCGGATTCCCATGGTGTACGTCACGCACGACCAGGAAGAGGCCATGACGCTGGGCGATCGCATCGCGGTCATGCGCGACGGCCGGCTCCTGCAGATCGATACGCCGTTGAACATGTACGCGCGGCCCGCGACACGCTTCGTGGGGGGCTTCGTGGGCTCGCCACAGATGAACTTCTTCACCGCCCACGTGCGTCGGGCCGCGGACGGTGGCGTCGGCCTCGAGGCGCTCGACGGAGCTTTGCGCATGGAGGCGGCTGCGGTCGGCGCGGCGGAATCTCTGCCGGATGGCCGCTCGTGCGTCGTGGGGATCCGCCCCGAAGACATCGAGTTCACATCCACGTCCGAGGCGGACGTCGTCGCGCAGGTCGAGCTGATCGAGCCGCTCGGGCGTGAGGTGTTGGTTCACGTCAACGCGCCTGGGGCGCAGGCGTCCGCCAGCACACCGATGCGCGTCCTGTCCGCGGCGGAGACCTCGGTGACGACCGGTTCGCGCGTTGGCTTGCGGATCCAACGGCCCCGGATGCACTTCTTCGATCCGGACACCGAGAAACGACTGGCGGATCCTCGGGTCGAATCCACCGGTCCAGCATGAGGGACGATGCCGATGCAAAGTCTTGCGACGAGGCGCTGGGCTCGGGCGGCCGCTGTCGTGACGCTCCTCGGTTGCGCCGCCGACGGCGTTCCCCCCGGCGAGGGCTCCGGCGACGGCCCCGAAGCGACCGCGTTCCTCGACGATCTGCAGGCGCGCACGTTCCGCTTCTTCTGGGACTACAGCGATCCCCGGACGGGAATCACGCACGACCGGGCCCCGTCACGTTCGTTCGCCAGCGTGGCGGCGACCGGCTTCGCGCTCACGGCCTACCCCATCGGTGTCGAGCGCGGCTACGTGTCGCGCGCGCAGGCCGGCCGGCGCGTGCTCACCACCTTGCGCTTCTTCTGGGACGCGCCGCAGAACGCGCAGGTCCGGGGCGCCGCGGGATACCGCGGTTTCTACTACCACTTTCTCGATCTCGACAGCGGGCGCCGCTTCGAGAACGTCGAGCTGTCCACGATCGACACCGCGCTGCTCATGGCGGGCGTGCTGTTCTGTCAATCGTACTTCGACGGGCAGAGCGCTTTGGAGGACAGCATTCGCGTCGTGGCCGAGTCGCTGTACACGCGCGTCGATTGGGAGTGGGCGCGCGTGCGCCCGCCGACCCTCGCCCTGGGCTGGAAGCCCGAGAGCGGCTTCCTTCCTTACGATTGGCGCGGCTACAACGAGGCCATGCTGCTGCACGTGCTGGCGCTGGGTTCGCCCCGCCACCCGGTGAGCGCCGACGTGTGGCCGGCGTGGTGCAGCCGCTACCGGTGGGGTGAGTTCTACGGCGAGCCGCACGTGGGCTTCGCGCCGTTGTTCGGCCACCAGTACTCGCACGTCTGGATCGACTTCCGCGGCATCTACGACGACTCCATGCGCGAGCGGGGCATCGACTACTTCGAGAACTCGGTGCGGGCGGTGCGCGCGCAGCACGCCTACGCCGTCGCCAATCCGAACCAGTGGGCGGGCTACGGAGAGCACGCCTGGGGATTGACGGCGTGCGACGGTCCGGTGAACGGCAGCTTCGAGGTGGCCGGCCGCATGCGCCAGTTCCACACCTACATGGCGCGCGGTGCGTCCTTCACCGGCGTCCAGGACGACGGCACGTTGTGTCCGTCGGCCGTCGGCGGATCGATCGTCTTTGCTCCGAAGCTCGTCATCGCAACCCTCATGTCGATGCGCGACACGTACGGGGAACACCTGTTCTCGCGCTACGGGTTTCTCGACGCCTTCAACCCCAGCTTCCAGCTGGAAGACGTCGATCTCGGACACGGCAAGGTCGTTCCCGGCATCGGATGGTTCGACACCGACTACCTCGGCATCGACCAGGGTCCCATCCTGGCCATGATCGAGAACCATCGCAGCGAGCTCGTGTGGCGCGTGATGCGCCGCAACCCGCACGTCGTGCGCGGGCTGCGCGCTGCGGGCTTCCGCGGCGGCTGGCTGGACGATGCGGAGGCGCCATGAAAGCGCGAGCGCCCGTTGCATGGTCCACGCGCGTGCGAAACACAACGCGCATGGCGCCGCGGGCGATCGTCTTTCGAAGCGCGGCTCTCGTTCTCGTCGCCGGTGCGCTGGGATGCGGCCGTGCGGGTCCCGACGACGCTGTGCAGACGCTGCGTTTCTGGGCCATGGGACGCGAAGGCGAAGTCGTCCAGGAGCTGGTGCGCGAGTTCGAGAGCGCCCATCCGGACGTGCGCGTGCAGGTGCAGCAGATTCCATGGTCGGCGGCGCACGAGAAGCTGCTCACCGCTTTCGTCGGGCGCTCCACGCCGGACATGGCGCAGATCGGCAACACCTGGATCGCGGAGTTCGTCGCCCTGCGCGCTCTGGAAGCGCTGGATCCCCGGCTGGCCGCGTCGACCCGCGTCGATGCCTCGAGCTACTTCCCCGGTATCTGGGACACGAACGTCATCGATGGAGTGGCGTACGGCGTGCCGTGGTACGTCGACACGCGCGTCGTCTTCTATCGCAAGGACCTCCTTGCGGCCGCGGGCCACGACACGATGCCGACGACATGGGACGGTTGGCTCGCGGCGATGCACGACTTGAAGCGCACGCTGGGTCCCGACCGCTACGCGATCCTGATTCCGGTGAACGAGTGGCCGCAGCCGGTCATCCTGGGCCTGCAGGCCGGATCGACGCTTCTCGACCACGACGCCACGCGCGGCGTTTTCACCGGCGCGGCGTTCCGGCGCGGCTTCCGTTTCTACCTCGACCTGTTTCGGCGCGACCTGGCGCCGCCGGTGCGCCACAGCGAGATCTCCAACGTGTACCAGGAGTTCGCGCGCGGTTACTTCGCCATGTACGTCACCGGCCCCTGGAACCTCGGCGAGTTTCGCCGCCGCTTGCCGGCGGAGCTGCAGGACGCTTGGATGACGGCGCCGTTCCCGGGTCCCGAAGGTGAAGCCAGCGGCGTGTCGCTCGCCGGCGGCTCGAGCCTGGTGCTGTTTCAGCGCTCGCGTCACAAGGACGCCGCCTGGCGGCTGGTCGAGTACCTGTCGCAGCCGGCGCAGCAGCTGCGTTTCTACGAGCTGAGCGGCGATCTGCCGGCGCGACGCGAAGCGTGGTCGTCGGACGCGCTCGCCCGCGACGTGCATCTGCGCGCCTTCGGCGAGCAGCTCAAACGCGTGCGCTCCACGCCCAAGGTCCCCGAGTGGGAGCTCATTGCCACGCGCGTGCAGGAACGGGCCGAGATGGCCGTGCGTGGCGCGGTGTCCGCGGACTCCGCGCTCGCGCTGCTCGACGCCGACGTCGAACGCATTCTGGAGAAGCGACGCTGGCTGTTGCAGAGGCGAGTTCATGACGCCGGTGCGGCGCTGCCATGACGTCGAAGCTCGCAACCCAGCAGCGGCGGGCAGCCCTCTGGTTCGTGGCCCCGGCTCTCTTGTTGATGGCCGTCTTCTTCGTGGTGCCGGTCATCGGCGGCCTGCTGCTCAGCCTCACGGACTTCGACATCTACGCCATCGGCGCGCCCGAAACCGCGCGCTTCGTCGGCCTGCAGAACTACCGCGAGCTGGCGGACAATCCCGTCTTCTGGACGGCGCTCCGGAACACGTTCTACTTCGTCCTCGTGGGTGGGCCGCTGTCGATCCTGGCGTCGCTCGTCGCCGCGCTGCAGCTCAACGCGCCAGGCGTGCGTCTGCGGCCGCTGTTTCGCACCGTGTACTTCGCACCCGTGGTCACCACGTTGGTTGCCGTCGCCATCGTCTGGCGCTACCTGTACCACCCGCGTTACGGGCTCATCAATCACGTCCTCGGCTGGTTCGGGGCCGGCCCCATCGACTGGCTCGGTGACCCCACTTGGTCCATGCCCGCCATCATCCTGCTCGCGGTGTGGAAGAACTTCGGCTACGCCATGCTCATCTTCCTGGCCGGACTGGGCAGCATTCCGGACGAGCTGTACGACGCCGCCGCCATCGACGGCGCCGGGCCGTGGAGGCGCTTCGTGCACGTCACGCTGCCCGGTTTGGCGCCGACGTTCGTTTTCGTCGGTGTCACGACGATGATCGGTTACTTCCAGCTCTTCGCCGAGCCGTATGTCATGACGCAAGGCGGCCCCTTGCGCAGCACGACCAGCGTCGTGCTGCTCATGTACGAAGAGGGCTTTCGCTGGTGGCGCATGGGTGTGGCATCGTCCATCGCCTTCGTGCTGCTCGTGATCACGCTCGTTGCCACGATGCTGCAGATTCGCCTGCAAAGGAGGCGAGCGTGAGGAATCGCATGGTGCGCGAGCTGGTCGTGCATGCGCCTCTGATCCTCGGCGGCGCGGTCACGCTGGTGCCGCTCTTGTGGATGTTGTCCGCTTCGTTCATGCCCGCGGGCGACGCCAACCAGCTGCCCCCGCGGCTCGTTCCGCGTTCGTTCACATTGCAGCACTACATCGAGCTTCTGACGCGCTTGCAGCTGGCGCGCAACTTCTTGAACAGCGTCATCGTCGCGGGCGGCGCCACGGTCCTGTCGGTGGGCATCGCGGCGCTGGCCGGATACGCCTTCGCAAAGCTCGAGTTCCGCGGCCGCGACGGTCTCTTCCGCGCCGTCACGCTTGCCCTGGTCATTCCGGCACAGGTGGGCATGCTGCCGCTGTTTCTCATGCTGCGCGAGATCGGCCTGGTCAACACCTACGTCGGCGTCATGGTGCCGTTCCTGGCCAGTGCCTTCGGCATCTTCATGATTCGCCAGTACGTGCTCAGCGTTCCGGACGATCTGCTGCATGCGGCGCGCGTCGATGGGGCAGGCGAGCTGCGCATCTTCGTGTCGATCGTCCTGCCGGTGATCCGTCCGATCCTGGTGACGTTCGCCACCTTCGTCTTCTTGAGC
>JBFJHN010000232.1:0-5285 GCA_041613275.1 Candidatus Krumholzibacteriia bacterium
AGACGCTGCGCCCGAGCCGCTCGGCGCCGCCGGGACGCCTGCAGTTCCCACCGCCTGCCTGGGCGCAGGACCACCAGCCGCCGTTCGGAAGCCTGCTCGTTGGGACGCCGGACTGAGCCGGCGCGTCAGGCGCTCGAAACGACGCCGCGCAGAGCGTCGTCTTCCGAGTCGACGATCTCCAAAGCGCCGTCGACGTTCGTCATCTCCAAGAGACGCCGCACCGGTTGCGACTGCTCGGCGACGATCAGACGGTTGCCCTCGCGCTCGGCATGGCGCTGCATGCGAAACAGCCAAGCGAGCGCACCCGCTGCCATCGTTTCGATCTGGCTCAAGTTCAACACGACATCACGGGGATGGGGCGCGAGCTCTTGCACGACCTGACCGTGCAGCTCGCGGGCGGCATCCGTGGTGAGGTGGCCGCTGGCGCGCACAACGAGCGCGCCCTGACGAACCCGCACGCGAATAGTCATCCGAATCTCCTGGGGCGAGAGCGGTCGAAATGATCCTGCGAATCTGAGCCTCGTTGCTGTTTCCAGACTACCCGTTCGCTCGCACGTGTGCAAGTGCCTCCTGCCAAACAGGATGCAGCCTCGACGATGGGGCGAGATGGCTCAGCGCACCGTCACGCTCAGGCCCACGAAGCCGGGGTTGACGATGCCGTTGCGCGGCGGGTCCTGCACCTGGAACACCTCGACGTTGGCGATGGTGAACACCCCACCCACGTACATGCGTGGTGTGACGAGCAGGCGCAGCTTGCCGGTGAACGACGGGCCCACTTCGGTGGTGCCGACGACGTTGAACGCCGTCACGCCGGCCATGCCGGCGAAGTTGACTGGCCCGATGTCGACGTCGATGCCCGCGTTCAGCGCGCCGCCGTTCACCGAGGGGGCGTCGGACGAGCTGAAGGCGGCGAAGGCCGTCTGGTTCAGCAGCAGGAAGTGGAAGATCTTCTGGTTGAAGGAGAAGTACACGCCTGGCTGGGTGGCGGATTCTCCGCGCGGGTTGCGCCCGCCGAAGAACGCCATGGCGCCGCCCTCGGGCAGCAGCTGGAACTTACCCGGCTTGTAGGCCACGTTGTAGCCCTCGTAGTTCGGCCCGAGCGCCGTGATCTCCTGGCGCAACGCCCATGCCGGCGGCGCCGGGTCGAGCGAGATCGCCTGGGCCAGCACGACCGGCTCGCGCTGCACGCGCTGCGCTGCGGCCAGCAGCGTCACGTCAGTGATGCGGCGCGGCGGAAAGACGTCGCGAACTTCATTGGGCACCTTGCGGAACAGGGCCACGCGCGTCTCGCCGCTCATGCGCTGGACCCCACGTGTCGGCGGCTCCGGCGGTCCGACATCCAACACCCACTGCTCGACCTGGGCGCGCAGACGCCTGCGGTAGTACTCCACCGCCGGCTGCGACAGGTTCTGACCGAACAGGATGTCCACGGAATCGATGCGCGCCACGACCGCTTCCAGGCCCCGCTTGCGGATGTTGGGGAACACCGCGACGTTTTCCTCGGGCCGCTCCGGGTCGAGCTCGCCGTACAGCGGCATGCCGCCGTCGTACTTGTGGCTCTGGTTCAGAGCCAGGAAGTGCTTCCAATACTCTTCGTAGAACTTGGCGTCGCTGGCGTTGGTCGTGATGTTGTAGATCTGTCGCGCGACGTCGCGCACGTTGTGGCGGTTCACGTACATCTGTACGAGGTTCGTGGTGCCCGGAACGCTGGACAGAGGAATGGTCTCGCGCAGGTGCTTGTAACGCTCGACGCGAGCGTTGAAGTCGGCGACGCGCGCGCTTTCGGCGCGATACTCGGCGCGCTTGCGTTCGACTTCCTCACGATTGCGTTGGATCACTTCCGACAGCGGCGCGTCCTGTGCGGCGGCGTTCGTGGCCAACGCCAGCATCACGAGGAGGCTCGCCCCCCAGGCAGGCCTGCGACCCGTGCGTGTCCGTGTGCGGCAATCGCGCTTCAAGCTGAAACCTCCATCTTTGGAGCGTACCCGCCTGGTGTCTCGGGAGTCGTTCGAAGGCGCGCGGTTCCCTGCAATGAACCGATGCGACTGCGGCTCGAACTGCGCCGGGAGGCGACCCGAGAACCCTGAAGAGCGCCCCATGGTAGCACAGCCGCCGCGGCGAGCGGCCCATCGAGACCCCGAGGCCGTGCGTCCGGAAACCCCGAGGAAAGAAACGTCTGAGACCGGTCGGCGCAAGGGCTTTCTTCGCCGCCGGGCCTACGGCCCGAGCGCCGCGTCGAGAGCCGCCCGGAGCGCTTCGGGCGTGGTCACCGGAGCCCCGCAGGCGTGCCTCTGGCACACGTAGGCGGCCGGGCGGTCCTCGACCGGGGAGCGGTCGCGCAGGAGGCCGAGCTCCGCCGGAGCGCCCTCCGCCGGCCAGCCGGCCACCACGGTGTTGGGCCGAAAGGCGCCAAAGGCCTCGTGCACGAGAGCGTCGGCTTGTGCCCCGCGACCGGCGACGGCCACCTCCGCGGCCGGGCCGTGGAAGAGGTGGAGATTGCACAGCATCTCGCCCATCGCGGTCGGATACTGACGGATGGCCTTGCCGAGGCCGCGCAGCGCGCTCGCAGCGCGGTCCCACAGCGCGCCGTCGCCAGTCAGCATGGACAGGCGCAGCAGATTGCCGATGTGCATCGAGCTGCCGGAAGGCGTGGCGGTGTCGAGGAAGTTGCGTGAGCGCGCCAGCAGCTCCTGGTGGCGCCTGCCGGTATAGAAGAAGCCCCCGGAGTCGCCGTCGCCGAACTCCTGCAGCACGGTGGCGTTCCATTGCAGCGCGGCCTCGATCCAACGGGGCTCGAACGTGGCTTCGTAGAGATCCAGGTAGGCCGCGATCATGCTGGCCCAGTCGTCCAGGAAGCCGGGTCCGGATGCGCGACCGTCCTTCCACGTCCGGAAGACGCCGTCGGCCGAGCGCTCGAGAACGAACGTCCCCGCTGCGCGCGCGGCATCGAGGTACTCGGGGCGCCGAAGCACCTGATAGGCCTGAGCGAAGGCGCGGATCATCATCCCGTTCCACGCCGCGATGATCTTGTCGTCCAGGCCCGGACGCACGCGCTGTTCGCGCACCTCCAGCAGGCGTTTGCGGCCGCGCGCCAGCACGTCGCGCAGCGCATCGAGCGACATCCCCAGCTCGGACGCCACGACATCGTCGTCGCGCGGGACGGACAGCACGGTGGTCCCGTGCTCGAAGTTGCCGTGTTCGGTGACCGCGTAATAGGCATTGATGACGCGTCCTTCGGTCTCGCCGCAAACGTCGAGGATCTCGCGCGGCGTCCACACGAAGTAGCGGCCCTCTTCGCCTTCGGTATCGGCGTCCTGAGCGCTGAAGAAGGCGCCTTCCGGGCTCGTCATCTCGCGCCGCACGTAGTGCAGCACGTGCTCCACGACGTCACGCAGGAAGACGTCGCCGCTTACTTGAAAGCCTTCGAGATAGGCGCGCGCCAGAAGCGCGTTGTCGTAGAGCATCTTCTCGAAGTGCGGCACCAGCCAGCGGGCGTCCGTCGAGTAGCGGTGGAAGCCGCCGCCCAGCTGGTCGTACATGCCGCCGCGCGCCATCTTGCGCAGCGTGCGCAGCGCCATGTCCTTGGCGTCGGCGTTGCCCTTGCGCTGCGCATAGCGCAGGAGGAACCCGATGTCCATCGAATGGGGAAACTTCGGCGCGCCCCCGAAGCCGCCCTCGCGCGGCTCGTAGTTGCTCTGCAGGAGCCCGAAGGCGGCATCGAACATGTCGGTGCCCGGGACGTCGTCGTCGGCGACGACGCGCGCCATCATCTGCAGCGCCGAGACCACCTGCTGCGTGGTCTGAGACACGTGCTCGCGCCGGTTCTGCCAGGCGTCGGCCACCGATTGCAGCACCGTGCGGAAGCTCGGCATGCCGTGACGCGGCGCGGGAGGGAAGTAGGTGCCTGCGTAGAACGGCTCGAGCTCGGGCGTGAGGAAGACGCTCATGGGCCAGCCGCCGTGCCCTCCCGAGAAAAGCTGCACCGCCTGCATGTAGATCTCGTCGACGTCCGGGCGCTCTTCTCGATCCACCTTCACGTTGACGAACAGCTCGTTCATGAGACGTGCCGTCTGTTCGTCCTCGAAAGATTCGTGCTCCATCACGTGACACCAGTGGCAGGACGAGTAGCCCACGCTCAAGAAGATGGGCTTGTTCTCGCTGCGCGCCTTCTGCAAAGCCTCGTCACCCCAGGGAAACCAATCCACCGGGTTGAACTTGTGCTGCAGCAGATAGGGGCTGGTCTCACGCGCCAGGCGGTTGGCCTTGCGACCGTCTTGCGGTTTGAGCTCGGAGGTATCGCTCATGCTGTCTTCCCCGGGGGTGGCGTTGCGTCCGGCACCGGCTTGCCGAGGACGCGGATGGCGATGACGAGCACCACGACACCCAGCGCCATGCCGATCCACGGGCTGTACCAGCCCCAGAACGCGGTCGGAAGATCGCCGAGCAGCATGGCGACACACGCCACCAACAAAGCGTACGGGATCTGCGTGCGCACATGGTCGAGGTGATCGCAGGACGTGGCCAACGAGGAGAGGATCGTCGTGTCGGAGATCGGCGAACAATGGTCGCCCCACACCGAACCGGCGAGGATGCTGGAGATGGCGCCGAGCAGGATGACGGTGTCGCCCGGTGCCAACCCGTGCGCCAGAGGCACGACCAGAGGGAACAGGATGCCCATCGTTCCCCACGACGAGCCGGTGGCGAAGCTGGTGAAAGCTGCGACGACGAACACGAGCACCGGCATGACGCCCGGATGCAACGCGCCGCTCAGCACCCGCACCAGGTACTCGCCCGTGTGCAGGTCGACCTTGCAGATCTGGCCCAGCGACCACGACAGCACCAGGATGACCAGCGCGAACAGCATCGAGCGCAGGCCCGCGACCCACGCCAGCATCGTGTCGCCGATCGACAAAATGCGGCCGCCCGCCGCCATGACGATGGCCGCGACACAGCCGACGAACGAGGCCCAGAGGAGAGCTTGATACGAATCGGCGCTGCCGACGATGTTGCGCAGCGTCACGTCATCGCCGGCGGCGTCCACGGCGCTGCGCCCGGTGACGTAGAGGCCGACGAGCACCGTGACGAGAACGGCGACGAGCGGTACGGCCGCGTTCGCCCAACGACGGGGCTTGTCCGCGGGCGGCTTCATCGAAGCGTCCTCGAAGTCGGTGGCGGGTGTCGCGCCGTCGGCAAGCAGCTTGCCTTCGGAGCGCGCGCGCATCTCCGCGCGCCACATGGGGCCGAAGTCGCGTTTCATGACGACGAGTGTGAAGCCGGCGAAGAGC
>JBFJHN010000233.1:0-5281 GCA_041613275.1 Candidatus Krumholzibacteriia bacterium
CGCCTTCCCGGCGCCGAGGTTCTGGCCGACGACGGCAGCGGTGGCGGCGCCGAATCCCGAGCTTACGAGATACGTGAACGTTTCCGACCGCACGCCGAGCCCGAGAATCGCCAGCTCGACGGTTCCCAAACGCGCGACGATCGCCGACAGGAAGAGATAGACGACCGCGAACAGCACTCCCACCGACATGGGTGGTGTGCCCACGCGGAACATGCGTTTCGCCAGCTGCAGGTCCAACGGCGCCAGCGCGCGACGCGCGAACGGGAAGGTACGCGTGTGGCGCAGCGCCACGACGGCGAAGGCGGACACGGCGACGAGCTGTGAGATCAACGTCGCCAGACCGGCCCCCAACACTTCGAGTCGCGGAAAAGGCCCCAGCCCGAAGATCAAGAAAGGGTCGAGCGCACCGTTCACGACGACCATGGCCGTGATGATCAAAAGAGGCGTGCGTGTGTTCCCCGAAGCCCGCATGACCGACTCGGCGTTGAGCCACGTGAACGTGAGCGGCGCCGCCAGGTACAGAACACGCAGATACTCGACGCCCGGCTGGCGCACGTCCGCAGCGGTTCCCAGCTGCGCGAACAGCCACGGTGCGAGAAACCACACCGCGGCACCCAACAACGTGCCCAGCAGCACGCCGAAAGCCAGGCCTTGCGTTGCGGCGTGCTCGGCGCGCGCGCGCTGGCCGGCGCCCAGATGACGCGCGACATGCGCCAGAATGCCGACCGCCGTCAGCGAAGTCGCTGCTTGCAGGATCCACGAAGCGAAGAAGCCGGTGTTCACGGCGGCGGTGGGCGCTGCACCCAGACGACCCACCCAGAAGATGTCGGCCAAGGAAAGCACCGCGTACAGCGTCTTGGCCAGGATGGCGGGGCCCGCCAAGCGCAGAAGCGCGCGGTCCAGGGGGCCGGTGACGATGTCGCTCGACGCGCGCCCCGCGTCCGGCAGCGCGTTCGATGTCGGGGGAAGTGCGCTCACGTCTCCGTGCGTTGCCGTGCATGGGGAAGGGTTGCCAGAGCGCGCGCTCCAGCTCGATGGAACCGATGAAGAACGCATCATACACGTCGGCCCCGGCGGCGAGACACCCACCGGTCCACATCTCCGAGAGCCACGACTCGCCCATGCATCCAGCTACAGGCCAAACTCGGCCAGGAGCGACTGCATGGTCTGCGCGTTGGCCGGGGCCTGCCCGGCGTGGCAGTTGTTGAAGAACACGAACGTCCGCCGCGTCCCTTGCGCGAGCTCGCGAATGCGTTCGGCCCATGCGCGCAGCTCGTCGTCAGCGTACGCGTAGTCGTAGCGATCGCCCGTTTCGGGTCCCGCGTCGAACCACGTTTTCTCGTTGCGCCCGTGCATGCGAACGTAGCCCACGTCCGTCGTGGCACGTGCCACCGGCGGCACGAGGCCCCGCAGCTGGGGCTCGTCCACGCTCACGTAGCCAATCGCGAGGCCGCGCATCCAATCGAACGTGGCGTCGAGAATCCAGCTGTCATGGCGAAACTCGATGAACAGCGCCTGGTTGGCGAAGCGCTCGCGCAGCCGGGCGACGAAGGCGCGATTCGTCTGGTTGTTCCGGAAGCGAAACGGGAACTGCGCCAACAGACCGTGCAGCCGTTTGCGCTCGGTCAAGGGGTGCAGCGCCTGGTCGAACTCGTGATACAAGGCATCATCGGTGCTCGAGCGATGCGTCATGTCGGCGTGAAGCTTGACGACGAAGGCAAAGTCGTCGGGCGTGCGTCGAAGCATGCTTTCGAAAAGCTGCGCACTCGGCACGCGGTAGTAGGACACGTTCACCTCGACGCAGTCGAAGCGCTGCGCATAGAACCTCAGCTGATCGGCCGGGCGCAGGCCGTGTGGGTAGAACGGCCCCACCCAGTCCTTGAAGCTGTAGCCGGACGTGCCCACGCGTACCGCACGCAGCTTGGGCTTGGAGGTTGCGATTCCATCGAACAGTTCCATGTTCGCTCCGTGCGCCGAGTATAGCGCTGCGCGCTCAATCGAAAGCCTCGCGCGGAGCCTGGAAGCTCGGGTGACGCGGCCCGCGCCGCGAACGCCTTCCGGCCTCCAGCGTGCGTGCCAGACCGATGGCGTGCTCACCGTGCTTCGAACGAATGCGGTCGACGATGGGGCTGGAGCGCGCGCCGTGCGAGTCGAACTCGAAGCGCAGCTGGCGCACGCTGTCGGTGCGTACGAGGAGCTGCAAGCTGACTCCCAAGAGCCGCACGCCGTTCTCCCAGAAGCGCGTTTCGTCGAGGAGCGCGCAGCCTACGGCAAACACCTCCTCGGCCGAGTCGACGGGACGCGCGAGCTTGCGACCGTGCGTGATGGTGCGGAACTGCGGATCGCGTTGCTTCACGACGACGCGACGCGCCGCCATGCCCGCACGCCGCGCGCGGCGCGCCACCTTCTCCGACAGGCCGCAGAGCAGCGCTTCGAGACGCGAACGCTCGTACACGTCGCGACCCAGCGTGTGCTCGTGCCCGATCGACTTGGCGTCCGCCGCCTCGCGCGTGGTGACGACGCGCCAGCGATCGCGCCCCGAAGCCAGCTCGTGCAGCGTCGCGCCGTACACGCCGAACTCCTGCTCGAGCGTACGCGTCGACAGGCGCGCGACGTCCCCTACGCAGCGGCAGCCGAGCGCGTGCAGGCGCGCCGCGGTCTTGTCGCCCACTCCGTAGAGCGCATTCACCGGACGCGGCCACAGCACGTAGGGCACGTCGGCTCTCATCAGTACGGTCATGCCGCGTGGCTTGGAGAACGACGAGCATACCTTGGCCAGGTACTTCGAATCGCTCACGCCCAAGCTGGCACTGAGCTCCAGCTCGGATTCCACCGCGGCCTGGATGCCGCGGGCCACCTCACGGATGTCTTCGCGCGTGTGCAGCTCGATGTAGGCCTCATCGATGCTGGCGGGCTCGACGCGCGGCGAAAAGCGTTCGAGCACCCGATACAAACGCACGGCCGTGTGCAGATAGCGCGACGAGTTGCCAGGCAGGAAGATGGCCTGCGGGCACAGCCTCTCGGCTTCGTGACTTGGCATTCCGGAACGCACGCCGAAGGCGCGCGCTTCGTACGAGGCCGAAGCCACGGCGCTGCGCGTACCGGGTCGGCCGCCCACGATGACGGGCTTGCCGCGCAAGCGCGGGTTCGCGAGCTGCTCGATGGACGCGAAGAACGCGTCCATGTCGACGTGGATGGCGTAGCGCACGCTGCGGCTCCGTCATGCCTCGAGCGACGTCTTGCTCAAGATCCATGTCAGGTCGCCGGTATGGAAGCGCAGCTCGAAGTAGTCGTTGTTCTCGGTGAGAACCGAGAAGTGGTACCTCCGGTGCTGCCCTTCGCGGTCCTCCCAGTTGCCGGTGACCTTGGCGATGCGAAACACCGTTTGGTTCCAGCGAAACCGGAAGGGCGCCATACGACCCTTGTCGAAGCGCGCCAGCACCTCGATGGGCTCGTCGATCGTCTCGATCATGCGTTCGTGACCTCCGTCCGTCACACGACTCGCGTCCTCGTGGCACGAGGAAACGCAGGAGTTCTCGGGAGGCCAAGGCGGAGGGCTGTGTTGTCACGGTACTGAACATTTGTTCCCGTGTCAATTTCGAATGAGGAAAACCGCCGCGTCCCGTCGCTTTCCGCATGAACCCCCGATGGGAGGTCGACCATGACGCCGTCTCACGCGCCGATTCACCCGCTGGACGTGGGCTTGTGTCCCGGCCGCCGGCCGAGACCGTGGCGGCTGCGCGGAGCGGCGCTGCTGTTCGCAGCGGCCGGACTGGCGGGAGCAGTGTGCGCCCATGCGTCCGCGCCGTGCATCGATTACAGCCAGGTCCCGAGCGTGCGCGACCGACTCTTGGGCGATGGGGCCGTCCTGGTGGCGAACGGTCACGCCTACACCGGGCACCTCTCGCGACTGCTCGTGCACGATGTCTCGACTTCCCCCGCGTCGCAGGTCGCCGAGCTGGATCTCGAATCCGGAAGCGTGCGGAGCCTGGCGCGATCGGGTGATGTGCTCTACGCCGCGACGGTCCAAGGAGGGATCGCGGTGGTTGCCATCGTCGATCCCGAGCAACCCGTGCGGGTCACGTCCCTGGCGCTGCCGGGCGAGCCGGGACGCGTGCGCGTCGACGGCGCGCGGCTCTACGTGGAGGATCGCCGCGCGACCGCGCCTTTCTACCACTTCCGGATCTTCGACATCACGACGCCGACGAACCCGCAGCCGTTGGGCTCGACGACGCTCCCCTTCGCGGGCGCTGGCTTTGCGCTCGAGAACGATCACGCCTATGTGGCAATGACCAACGGCGGCATGCAGGTGATCGACATTGCGCTCCCGAATGCGCCGGTGATACGCGGGCAGTTCTTCGTGCCCGGCATCGTTGCGCGTGACGTGGCCGTGCGCGGCGACCGCGCCTGGCTCACGTCGTCCGGCTCCGATCCGCGCGTCTACGTGCTGGACATCTCCAACGCCATGGCGCCGGAATCCGTCGGCGACGCCGCGCTTCCGGACGGCGGCTGGGGCATCGTGCTGGACGGCGACAACGCCTACGTCGCGACCGGCGGCGCGGGCATCGCGCGGCTCGACATCGCCCAAACGGACGTCGCCGCGCTCGTCTAAACGATCGACGTCGGCAGCTTCTCCACCGACGTCGACGCCGATGGAGATCAGGTCTTCGCCGGGGCGCAGAACGGCGTCTTCGCCATCCACGCGGCCGGCGCAACGCCACCGCCTGCGCTCGGCGCCGTCGATACGCCAGGGGAGGCCTCGTTCGTCGTTCCCGTGGGCGACATCGCTCTCGTCATGGACGGAGAAAGTGGCGTACACGTCGTCGACGTCGCCGATGCGTCCGCGCCGCTGATCCTGGGGAGCGTGGACACGCCGGGATTCGCGGCACGCGCCGCCGTTTCGGGTACGCATGCGTTCGTCGCGGCCGGCGAACGGGCGAATTTCGGACTCCTCGTCATCGATTTCTCCAATCCCGCCTCGCCGCGTCTCGTCGCCGAACTCGACACGGGTTCACCGGCACTCGACGTCACGGTCGCCGGCGACCGCGCCTATGTGGCTGCCGTGAGCAAGCTGCACGTCGTGGACATCTCCGACCCCGCCGCGCCCGCGATTCTGGGCAGCGCGGACGTGCAACAGGCCGTCGGCGTTGCTGTGCGCGGCGTTCACGCCTACGTGGCCGAGCGTCAGCTGGGTGTCACCGTGGTCGACGTCTCGAACCCGCAGGCCCCCAGCATCGCCGGACGAAGCCTCGATGCGCCCGACGCCGTTCGCGTCGTCGTC
>JBFJHN010000234.1:0-5270 GCA_041613275.1 Candidatus Krumholzibacteriia bacterium
AGGAAGCCGAGCGTCTGCGCTCCGGGCCTGGGGGTGCCGACGCGGCGTCGGCGCAGTACGGCAAGGCGATCGAAAAATGCCACGACCTCATCCGTTACCACCCGAACAGCGGCTATGTCGACGACGCGCTGTTCATGATCGGTATGTCGCACCTGCACCGCGGCGAGTATGTGCAGGCCCAGGACTCGTTTCGCGATCTGCTCGAGCGCCACCCCGAGACGGATTTCCGCGAGCGCACCTGGTTCAACATGGGAGTGGCGGCGTTGCGCACGGGTGACGTTGGCGGCGCATCGAAGGCGTTCGAGTCGCTGCGCGGCGAGTTTCCCTCGAGCAAGTACAACGTGGAGGCCAGCTATCAAACGGCCGCGCGGCAGTTGGATACTCGCGACAACGTCGCGGCGCGCGCGGCGCTCGACGCGTTCATCGGCGAGTTTCCCAAGTCGACGTTCGCGGCCGAGGCCCAGGTGATGATCGCCACCATCTACTACGACGAGCATCGTTATGCGGAGGCGCAGGGGGAGTTCGAAAAGGCGCTGCGCATGGATCTGAGCGACGACCAGAGATACGACGCACGACTCTTTCTCGCCTTGGCCAAACGCAAGCAAGCCGAGGAAATTCTGGCCGATCCGGCGTTGTATACGCGCGAGGACCTCCCCGACGGGTTACGCCTGCAGCTTCCAGTGGCCCGCGACTCGTTGGCGGGGGAATCCAGCACCGCCTCCGCGACCACAGCCGCGGACGCGGGCGCGAACGATTCGGATCTCGCCGCGACGGCCGAGGAGCTGCCGGACTCGCTGCGCGCGCTGCGCAAAAACGCGTTCGATCTCCTGGGCCAGGCGCAGAAGGGGCTCGACGATCTACGCAAGCCGGCACGCAAGCTGGGCCTGGAGCTGGGACTTCGCGTCGAGCTGGCATCGACGGTGGCGCTTCTTGGAGATCCCGACGGCGCCATCGCCGAGCTCGATCAGATCGCACGCACCGATCCGCGCGGGGTGACGGGCGCCCAGGCGCACTACGCCATCGGTGAGATCCAGCGCCGGCGCGGCAACCTCCGCGAGGCGCAGGTGGCGTACGACGCCGCTCAGCGGATCTCGCGAAACTCCGACGTCGGACAGCTGGCACAGAAGAAGAGCCTGGCCATCCGCGCCCGTGGAGCCGCGCTGGAAAAGCTGGAGAACGCGCCCGAGGTTCGGCGACGCTTACGCGTGGCGCGCGGGTTGGAAGCTCCTGTCGACGCGGACGCGGACTTGATGGGACCGGACTCGATCCGCACGCGGCTCGATGCCGAGCTGCGCTACGAAGAAACCGCGGCTGCGCTCCTGCGCGTGGCCGAGATCGACCTGCTCGAGCTGGATCAACCGCGTCTGGCGTTGCGCGAGTTCCAACGCGTGCTGCGCGACTATCCGAACAGCGGAGCCAGCCCGCGCGCCGCGTTCGCGATCGGCTGGATCTACGATACGGTGCTCCTGGACACGCCCCGGGCGTTGGACGCCTACGACGCGGTGGTCCGCGAGTACCCTGGATCTCCACAGGCGCGCCAGGCGCGCGAGTCGGCGCATCTGCTGCGCACGGCGGCCTCGCAATCGACTTCGGAGGTGCAGCCATCCTCGCAACCTTGATCGAGAACCGTCGCCTCTCCGGGGGCTCCCACCTGCTACGCGTGCGCGACGAGCATGCGCGTCGCGACACGCCGCAGTCGCAGCCCGGACAGTTCGCGCAGCTGCTGGCGCATCCGTCGCAACATCTCGTGCGCCGGCCGATGAGCATTCACGACGAAGGCGACGGCTGGCGCAGCTTCATGGTCAAGCCGGTCGGACCGGCGACGCGCGAGCTGGTGGCGCTGCGCGCCGGCGACAGCGTCGACATGACGCCACCGTTGGGCAAAGGCTTCCCGGCGCCCGGCGAGCTGGGCGAGGGCCCGGTGTTCCTGGTCGGGGGCGGTTTCGGTGTCGCGCCGATGCATTTCATGGCGCGCATCCTCGACGGTTTGCCGCAAGCGCCCGAGTATCGAATCCTGTACGGAGGACGTACGCGAAACGACGTCGAGCTGGACGTTCTGGCCGGCGTGAACGGTGAGGTGCTGACCAGCACCGACGACGGCTCGCTGGGCTTCCACGGCACGTGCGTCGACCTGTGTGCCACGCAGCTCGACGCGCTGGGCGCGGCGCGCGCGGCGCGCGCGGTCGTGCTGACCTGTGGCCCGCATGCGATGATGCACGCACTGCATGGGGCCGTGGCGCGACGTGTGCACGCTCTCTACGCTTCCCTCGAGGAAGTCATGGCTTGCGGCGTGGGCGTGTGCATGGGATGCGTGGCAAAAACGCGCGACGGGTGGGTCCCCATCTGCACGCACGGCCCGGTGTTCCGCTCCGACACGGTGTTCGATCTCGAAGGAACGGCCGATCATGTCTGAGAGCACGCGCGAGTTCCCCATTCGCATCGGACCCGCGAGTTTTCAGAACCCCTACTTCGCCGCCAGCGGCTGCTTCGGCTACGGACTGGAGTACGCCGAGTCCATTCCGCCGCAAGAGCTGGGCGCGGTGGTCACCAAGACGGTGACACCGCTGCCGCGCGCGGGGAACCCGGTGCCGCGCCTGCAGGAAACGCCTGCGGGTTTGCTGAACTCGATCGGCCTGCAGAACGTTGGCATCGAAGCCTATCTGCGCGACAAGCTCGAGCCGCTGGTTGCAGCGGGCGGCGTGCCGTTCGTCAGCATCTCGGCCGCGACGCTGGACGAGTACGTGCGCATGGCGGAGATGCTGGCGCCCTACGACAGCATCCCGGCCGTCGAGGTGAACCTGGGCTGCCCGAACGTCGACGCGGGCGGGGATCGTGACGCCGCCGAGGCGCGCGCTGTCGAACAGTTCACGCGCACGGTCAAGGAGCGGCTTCCGGACAAGGCGGTGGCCATCAAGCTCACGCCCAACGTCACCGACATCGTGCTGCTGGCGCGCGCCGCCGAGCAGGGCGGCGCCGATGCGGTCGTTGCCATCAACACGCTCGCCGCCATGGATATCGACCTCGTGCGCGGGCGCCCGACGTTCGAACGCGTGCGCGCGGGCCTGTCGGGCCCGGCCATCTTCCCCGTGGCGCTGCTCAAGGTCTGGGAGATCGCGGCCGCCGTACGCATCCCGGTCGTCGCCGTCGGGGGCATCGCCCAGGCCGAGGACGTTCTCAAGTTCTTCATGGCCGGCGCCACCGCGGTGCAGCTGGGGACGGTCTTGTTCTCGAACCCGGAGCTCCTGCGGCAGGTGCGCGCCGGCGTGCGCGAGTTCGTGCAGGCGCGCGGTCTGCAGCATCCGCACGAGCTGTGCCTCGATCACGTGCCCGAATCCGCGGAGGGAAGAGCGCAGTGGACGCCCATCGGTTGAAGAACGCCCATGCCGTCGCGGCACGCAGCCGCGTCATTCTGGCGCTCGACGTGCCGGACGCCGACGCCGCGCGACAGCTGATCGAGCGCGTCGGCGCGCACGTGGGTGGGCTCAAGATCGGCAAGGAGCTGTTCACCGCCTGCGGTCCGGAGATCGTGCGCGCGTGTGCGGCGGCGGGCGTGCCGATCTTCCTCGACCTCAAGTTCCACGACATCCCGAACACGGTGTCGCGCGCCGTGCGCGCTGCAGGCCAGCTGGGCGTGCGTTGGCTGTCGCTGCACACAGCCGGCGGCGCGGCCATGTTGGAGGCTGCCGCTGCGGCGCGCGACGCGCTGCCGGTTGACCTGCGTCCGCAGCTTCTGGGCGTCACCGTGCTCACCAGCATGCCGGCACGCGATCCCGAAGAGGTGGTCGATCGTGCGCTGCTGGCGCAGCGGAGCGGACTCGACGGCGCCATCGCCTCGCCGATGGAGGCGGCGCGACTGCGCGATGCGTGCGGCGCGGGGTTCATTCTGGTCACGCCGGGCGTGCGTCCCGCCGGCGCGGCGCGCGACGATCAGAAACGCGTGGCGACGCCGGGAGACGCCATTCGCGACGGCGCCGACTACCTGGTGATCGGCCGCCCCATCCACGCGGCCGCCGACCCGGCTGCTGCGGCGTCGGCGATCGTCGACGACGTGGCGACCGCCTGGGCCGATCGCGAAGACGCCAAGCCGTCGCGCCGCGAGCCCGTCTCGCAGGAAGCGCGGCTCGAGCGCATGCTGCGTGATTCGGGCGCCTTCCTGGAGGGACACTTCATTCTCACCTCGGGCTTGCACAGCAGCCGTTATGTGCAGTGCGCGAAGCTGCTGCAGCATCCCTCGTACGCGCGCAGGGCGGGAACATGGCTTGCCGAGCGCCTGCGTGTGCACGAACCCGAGGCCGTGATCAGCGTGGCGCTCGGCGGGTTGGTCATCGGCCAGGAAACCGCCGCGGCATTGGGCGTGCGCGCCGTGTTCGCCGAGCGCGACGCACAGGGAAAGCTGAGCTTGCGCCGCGGCCTCGAGCTCGAGCCCGGGGAGCGCGTGGCCATCGTCGACGACGTGTGCACACGCGGCACCTCGGTGGCCGAGTGCGAAGAGCTCGTGCGCTCGATCGGCGCCGAGCCGCTCGTCGCAGGTGCCATCATCGACCGAAGCGGCGGCCGGCGCGACTTCGAGCTGCCGCTCGAGTCCCTCATCCGGGTGGATGCCATCGCCGTGGCGCCCGACAACTGTGAAGCCTGCGCCGCCGGGCTGGAGGCCGTGAAACCGGGAAGCCGTCGCAGCTAGCACCACATCGCACGGGGATGCCATGCCGTTCGACAAGCTCATCGAGACCCTGGCCGCGGGAGACCGCAGCCACGCGACCGAGCGCCTGACGCGCGAGGATCTCGCCGCCACGCTGGACTTGGCCGAGCGCTATGCCCGCATCGAGAAGAAGGTGCTCGGTGCGGCAGCGCGCGTGGCGTACTCGCCCACGTCGCTCGAGCTCGAATCCCATCGCGACGACGATGCTGCTGCCCTGGGCGAGTTCATTGCCACCTCGGAGCGCGCGCGCTTGCAGCTTCCCGACGGTCCCATTCTCGAGCTGATGCGCACGATCGAGGAGCAGGGTATCAAAGTGCTTCCGCGCCGCCTGCCGCAGGAGTACTCGGGCGGGTTCTTCTTCGATGAAAAGCTCGGGCCGTGCATCCTGATCCAGGCGGACGCCAGCGAGTCGGCGCTGCAGTACGGCCTGGCGCACCAGTACGCGCACTTCATGGCCGACTTCGATCCGTACATCACCACCCTGTGCGGTTGGCCCACGCCTGCGGTTCTCGAGGACCCGATCGAGCTGCGCGCCTACCACACGGCCCTTGCGCTGCTCATGCCGGTCGAC
>JBFJHN010000235.1:0-5264 GCA_041613275.1 Candidatus Krumholzibacteriia bacterium
AATGGGGCAACTACGAGCACGTCGTCCCCAAGACCGGACGGCGCATTACCGTGGCCGAGCTGCATGCGTTCGCGCGTGACGATCTGAAGCTGGACTACGTGTTCTGGTGCACACAGGAGCCGTACTACTCCGAAGAGCTGATCCCGTACCTGCGCAGCGGACGTTGAGCGCGGACCACCGCCGTCTCACGGCCCGGAGCGTGACGCGACGCGGTCGGGATGCTCGAGGTGAACCCCATGTTCTGCACCCCACCGCACCTCGTGCGTCGACCTGCGTCCGTCCGGCCAGACCACCGCAAACGTGCCCCCCTCCCTCGCCGCCGGGAACCCGAAGAAGAGCGCGTCGGACGATTGTGAGAGATAGCCGGATCCGGCGTGCTGCTCGCGAAGCTGCTGCTCCGGCGTGTCGGGCTGTGCGACCACGCGCGCGCCGACGGCGGTCGGGTTGCCGCGCGGACCGCGCAGGTGCACCGCGACGCTCCGACGTCCCGCGACGCGGCGGTTGCGAAATGCCAGCGTGCGGCCGTCGTTCTGCGTGACGACGAAATCGGGCCAGCCGTCGTGATCGAGGTCCAGAACCGCGAGCCCCTTGGCGTCGCCCGGCACGACCAAACCGCTTCGGTCCGCGCCCACGGGCGAGAAGCCTCCGCGACCGTCTCCCGCGAGCCACACGCTGAGCCCTCCGGCCCACACTCCGGTTTCGGGCTCGCGCGTGAAGGAGTTCTGCACCAGGTAGATGTCGCTCGCGCCGTCGGCGTCGAAGTCGCCAACGGCCACACCGTATCCGGGCGACACCTGCACCCACGTCGGGAGCGCCCGCCATGTGAAGCGCCCCGCACCGTCGTTCCACAGCACGCCGCTTGCAAGCGTCGTGGCACGCAGCGACAGGGCGGCTTGCAGTCGGAGGGGATCGTAGATCTCGGACAGCACTGCCGACGCGAAGCTGTGATAGGTGGGAAACGCATCGCGGATGAAAGGCATCGAGGCGGACGAGCAGCTGCGTCCGCGAACGGGCAGCAGACCTTCGGGCGCCGACTTGGCCTCGATCAGCTGCGGGCGTCCGCTGCGGTCCATGTCACCGTAGAACAGCACGGCGGGCTTCTCGGGCGTGGGCTTGCCGTACTTGGTGTTCAGTCCGCAGTTGAGCACGACGTAGTCGACGTCGCCATCGTGGTCCAAGTCGCCGCCGGCGAGAGCGTTCCACCATCCGGTGCGGTCGGCGAGCCCAGCCTCCTGCGTGCGTTCGGCGAGGCGCGTGCCGGTGTTGCGGAACAAGCGTACCGGTCCCCACTCGACGCACACCAACAGATCGACGCGTGTGTCTCCGTCCGCGTCCGACCACAGAGCCGAGGTCACCATCCCCGCGTATCGCAACCCCGGTGCCCAGGTGTCGGTGACGTCCACGAAACCGGTCGGCTCGTTCCGCAGCAGGAAGCTGCGCGGTGATTCGGGATATCGTCCGGGGAGCGCGCGCCCGCCGACGAAAAGATCCAGATCGCCGTCGCGATCGAAATCCGCCGCGGCGACGCAGCCGCTGCTCTCGGCCGCATCCCAACCCAGACGTCCGGGGGCCAGGGTGAACGTGCCCGTGCCATCGTTGAGATACAGACGATCACGCAAGCGCGCGTCGCCGGTGGGATGCTCGATGCTGCCGCTGGTGACGAAGAGATCCAGATCGTCGTCGCCGTCGGCGTCGAAGAACAGCGGGGCGAGATCCTCGCGCGGCAGCTCGTGCATCCAGGCGCCGGGCACGCGCACGAAGCCGCGCGTGCCTTCGTCGAGGAAGAGCGCGCCCGCCTGTCCGGCGGCGCCCGCGATGAAGACATCCGCGTCGCCGTCGGCATCCACGTCGCCGACCGCGATCCCCGGTCCCTGCTGCGACAGCTTCCCGGGCAGGAGCGCCTGAGCCGCGTAGTCGTCGAAGAGCCGCTCTTGGTGCACGTGGTCCAGCCCGACCGCATGCGACACCTCTTCGAACTGCGCGCGCAGTGCGGCCGTCGTCACCACAGGCGTCGGCCGCACACGCGCGTCGCCGGAAGGATCGGCTTCGGGTTCCGTGACCTCGTACAGGTGATTGGCGGCCAGGTTCTCGAAGCGCTGCGTGCGGCCGCTCGGCCAGTCGACCTGCAGGCTGCGCACGACCTCATCGTTTCCCAGCCCAAAGTGCACGACGGGATCGTTGGACGACATGTAGCCGCGCGTAAGGAGCATGCGGCGTTGCTGTTGGGTCGAGGCGGTCTCCACGCTGATGCGCGCGCCGATGCCGTAGGCGTTGCTGGTCGTTCCGCGCAGTCGGATCAGGAGACGATGGCGCGTCGGACCCTCGTTGCGGTACACGGTTGCCGGCTCGTTCAGGTTGTTGACGACGCCGTCGAGATCGCCATCGCCATCGAGGTCCGCCAGCGACACACCGAAGCTCACGCCTGCGTGCGCCAGGCCCCAGTCGCGGCTCACGTTCTCGAAGGCCCACGCGCCGGTGTTCCGAAACGCCAGGTTGGCGTCCGGTGCCGCGGGAATGGCCGCCAGCGCCTGCGCGAAAGCGTCCTCGCCGCCCTCGGCGCGCCGTCGCGCGGCCGTCTGCATGTGATCGGGGTTGGTGTCGTCGCGCGGCGCGCCGTTGGTGAAGAACGCGTCCACCCAGCCATCGTTGTCGAGGTCGGACAGCTGCACCGCCCAGGTCCAATCGGTGCTCGCGAGCCCGGCCAGATACGCCACCTCCAGGAAGCGCCCCGCGCCGCTGTTGACGTAGAGCGCGTTGCGCATGAGCTGGCGCGGCCACGTGTGGGTCAGAAACCAGCGGTACGCGGACATGTCGCCCATGAGGATCTTCGACCGGTAGTGCGTCGTCGCGGACATGTCGGCCACCAGCAAGTCGTCGCGGCCGTCGTTGTCGACATCGGCACAGTCGGCTCCCATCGAGAACCACGGCGTATGCGGCAGAAACGCCTCGGTGACCTCCACGAACGTGCCGTCACCCTGGTTGCGATACAGGCGGTCCGCGGTCATGAGGTCGTTGGCCACGTGCAGATCCAGCCAGCCGTCCGCGTCGATGTCGAGCCACGTGGCAGACAGACCGAGCCCGTGATCCAGGAGACCCGCGGCCTCGGTCACGTCGACGAACCTGCCGTGACCTTCGTTGCGCAACAGGACGTCGGGCTCGCCGGCAATCTCGTAGCGCGGGCCGACGCGAAACCAGTGCTCGGGATCTGCGGCGATCAAGCTCCCGTCCGCGCCGCGCTTCGGCGGCGGCGGACGCATGTCGCGCGGCGTGCGGCGTGTCGCCGCGGGAGCTTCGATGGCCGCGACCAACGGCTCGGGGAGCATGAAGTGCAGCGCGCGGTGCGTGACGAGATAACAATCGAGGTCTCCGTCACGATCGTAGTCGACGAACGACGCCATGACGCTGGCTCCGACATGATCCAGGCCACGCTCGCGCGCCGCCTCGACGAAGGTGCCATTGCCCTGGTTCACGTACAGGAGGTTCGGAGCCTCTGTGTTGCACACGTACAGATCGAGGTCGCCGTCGTCGTCCACGTCGACGAACGTCGCGCCGCGGCTCCACGCGGCGCCGCCATCGACGCCTGCGCGCGCGGTGACGTCCTCGAAACGCCACGGCGCTACCTGGCGGTAGAGCCGGTTGGGACCGTCGATCGACGCCAGGTAGACGTCGACCCGTCCGTCCCCGTCGTAGTCGCCGGTGGCCACGCCGGCGCCGATGTTCAGATACGAGAAGTTGTTCTGAGGCAGGAGCCGATTGACGAAGTCGATGCCCGTCGTGTCGGACGGCAGCATCGCGAAGCGCGTGGACCCGGATGACGGGGACGTTGCGCTCAGAGCATGCGCCACGAGCTCCGAATGCTCCTCGGGCTGGGGCGCTCGCTCCGTCGCACACCCGCACGCGAAGAATGACGCCGCGAGTGCGGTGCGTATCCGCCCGAGGTGCGCAGCGGTCGGCACCATCATGGATACGGGAGCTGGATGCCGTCGAAGCATGACCGTCCGAGCCGCGATCGCGCCGGTACGAACGCGCGTGGAAATGTGCGAACTCCGCTCGAGCCTCCAGGAGCATAGCACCGGCGTCGCGGCGAGCAGGCGCGAGCGGGCGAAATGGCGCGATTTTCGCCCGAGCACCGCCCGCGAAGAGCCTTTGAGCCCATGCGATTGCAGCGATTCGGGCCGAGTGCGCTACACTACAAGCACTCGACACCAGAGGTCTTGACGGCACCGCGCCCCGCGCGGAGTCTTCGAGCGAGCGCCGTTCTTCGCGAACGCCCGGCGTCCGCAGTCGCGCGCGCGTCGCCCGCCTCCCGGCATCGAGCCCCCGCCTCAGCGCCCCCTCGTCAAGAAGCCCTTTCGGGCGTATGGGGAGGATCCTAATGAAAGCGCGCATGCTGCTCGCATGCCTCGTTGTGGGGCTGGGGAGCGCCGTTTGGCTGGGATGCCGCGGCGAACAATCGTCCAATCCGACGGACATTGCACCGGAAGCGTCGTTGGCGGAGAAGCCGCGCGGCGATCGCGGCGGTCAAAGCGGCACCGTGAACGCCAAGTTCGACGTACAAGCGTTCGCCAAAGTGCAGGCGCAGTCCGAGGGTTGCAGCAACAATCCGGGCCCGTTCATCTATCTGAACGGCGAAATCACGCTGGGCGGCGTCAACGCCAAGCTCATCTTCTCCAACAACCAGCGTTTCACGCACACGCACGAAGAGGACGTCGTGGTCGACGTCGTGCTCCTGCCCGAGGGTGAATCCATCACTTTCGAAAAGCAGCCCTCTCTGGGCGGCGTGGGTGGAAACCCCTGGCTCTACCTGCGGTGGACCGACGGCGAGGGCAATGGCTACGGCAGACCTCAGCTGCTCGGCCGCTGCGTGCAGGGCCTGTTCGCGACGACCGCGAATCTCGGACTGCGTAGCGGTGCTTCAGCGGCCGTGGGCACGGGTGGCTGCAACAACAGCGGCGGCCCGACGATCTCGTTGGACGGCGAGCTCACGATCGGCGGCTTGACCGCGGAGCTCATCTTCACGAACAACCGCAAGTTTACGCACGTTCGCAGTGAGGACATCGTCGTGGGCATCACCATCATTCCGGCGGGCGAATCCATCGAGTTCGCCAAGCAGCCGCCACTGGATGGCGCCGGTGGGAATCCGCACATCTTCCTGCAGTTCGAGAGCGGCCAGGGCGCTCCACTGAGCGACATGATCTACCTGGGACGTTGCGTACAGCTGGGCGGCTGATCGCAAGCCCCGGGACTCATCCGAAGAAGGAGGC
>JBFJHN010000236.1:0-5258 GCA_041613275.1 Candidatus Krumholzibacteriia bacterium
CGCGCTCCAGCGCGGCGTCGAATCGCTCGGCGGTACCGTGTACCCCGGCGGCGGTGCGGACGGTGGCACGGGTGAAGGCCCGGGCGATACCTCCTGCGCCTGCGACGGGTTCGGGGCTTCCGCGCCGGCCGACGCATCGGCGGCGTTCCTGTTCTGCGATTCTTCCTGCGGAGCGTTCATTCCGCGCACCTCCTGTCGACCGAAGTCGGGTTCCTCCACCGTGACACGCGCTGCCGGCACGCTGCCGGTCGGATCCCACGCATCATTCCTCCGAAGGTTCGGGGACGGCCTGGTCCGGCTGAGCGTTCCACAGACCTTCCCAGAGCAAGGCGAAGTCGTCGCCGAGAGCGTCCACTGCGCGCGAAACCCGCGCGCCGTCGAGATGCCAAACGCCGCTTCCTGCCTCTGCGGCATGCGTACGCACGTTGCCCCACGCTTCGACGGTCTGTGGGCGCCGATCTGCAAATTCGCGCGCGGCGGCGCCTGCACGATCGACGAGCCGCGCACCCGTGCGTTGCCAGGCCGGAGCGCCGTAGTCGCTCCACAGCGGCTGCAGCTGCTGTGCGCTGCTCGTTGCCGCCGCCACCGGATTGATCTGTGCCACGCTCAACGCCTGACGCGGGACCTCGCGCATGGGCGAGAACGGCATCCCGCAGAGCAGCACGAGAACGAAGCAGCCCAGCGTGGCGAGCTCCATCGCCGCGCGTGGTCGAAGCAGCAGGTCTTGCCACGAGGCACGCAAGCGTTCCAGCCAATCGCCGCGGCGTGCGGGCGCAGCCTGCGCCACGGACCGGCGCGTGCGCTCCAGCACCGCGCGCGTGAACTCCGGACCGGGATCGATCTCTCGCAGGACGGCCAGGTCGTGCGGGAGAGCGCGCAGCGCCGTCGCCAGGGCGGCGCAGCTTGCGCAATGTTCGAGATGCAGCGCCACGAGGCCCGCGTCGGCGGCTTCGAGCTCGTTGTCGACCCAGGCGCACAGGTTCGTCTCGGCGCGCGCGCATGCCGAGCCCACGGTCGCACTCAGGGTTCGGGCGACGAGCGTGTCGGCGTCGGGTGTGTCGTCGAGCTCACCGCGCAGCACGCCGAGCAAGCGTGCGCAGCGTGCACACGAGTCCAGGTGCACTTCGGCGCGCGCCCGTTCGTTTATCGGGAGCTCACCGATGAGCAGCTGCTCGAGGCGTTTCTCGAAGCCGCGACAGTCCATGCTCGGTTCGTTTTCCATGTTCCCGTCGTCCTGCGTCATCTGTCGTTCGACCCGTTCTCTCGCAGCGTCATCCCGCGTTCTCCGCCCCATAGCTGCGGCCCGTCAACGCGTTCAGCTTGCGCGCCAGCTCGAGCCGCGCGCGATTGCAGCGCGACTTCACCGTCCCCAGCGGGATCTCGAGGATGTGGGCGATCTCGTCCAGGCTCAGCCCCTGGATGTCCTTGAGCACGATGATCTCCCGGTTCAGCGCGCCCAGTGCTTGGATCCCTTCGTGCACCAGCTCTTTGCGCGAACGCTCGTCCAAAACGTCGTCCGGTCCCGGCGTCGACGAAGCCAGATCGTGCATCTCTTCGACCGGGAGGTCGCGCGCGGGAGGTCGTGCCTTGCGCCTGCGGATGTGGTCGATGCAGGCGTTGCGCGCGATGCGCAGCATCCACGGGACGAAACGTCCGGCGTCGGTGCAGTCGCCAAGGTTGCGAAAGATGCGGACGAAGATTTCCTGAGCCACGTCGCGCGCCTCCTCCGCGTCCCCCAGATAGTGGATTGCAAGCCCGTACACGCGCCCCTGGTACGTGCGTACGAGCGCCTCCCAGGCAAGCTCGTTGCCGTGTCGGCAGCGTTCCAGCAGCGTCGCGAGTTCCATGGGTACCCGTTCGCTCGTCGTGTCGCGGAACGCCAGCCGGGTTCCGGGGAGGCCGCGCCCTCCGGCGCCTCTTGCACTCAAGACGCACCCGCAGGCCCGGGGGTTCGCTCGTTGTGGTGCGGAGAATGGGTCCGCCGCACCCGGTGCCGTGGAAGGGCCCTGTCGACCGCTCTCTGGCCGGGGCTGGGCACGCGGGAGCGGCCCCAGGGCCCGGGATCGGTCCGGGCCCACTTTGCGCACCACAACGTAAGGGATTCTGGTTCAAGGCCTTGGAAGTTTCAACGGCGCCCTGGGCCGGGTTTCTGGTATTCCAGAGACATGGCGTACTGGCTGGTCAAGGCCGACCCGTCCGATTATGGCTGGGAGCACCTGGTGCGCGACCGGGGCACCCGGTGGGATGGGGTCGCGAACAATCTCGCGCTCAAGCACATCCGCGCCGTCCGCAAGGGCGACGAGGTGCTCGTGTACCACAGCGGCAGCCAAAAGGCCGTGGTGGGCGTGGCGCGCGTGACCCGGGCCCCCTACGCCGACCCGGAACGCGACGACGAGCGCCTCGTCGTCTTCGACCTCGCTGCCAAGCGCGCGCTGCCGCAGCCGGTGACGCTGGCGCAGATCAAGGCCCAAGCCGCCTTTCGCGACTTTCCGCTGGTGCGCATGCCGCGTCTTTCGGTGATGCCGGTGCCGGCGACGCTGTGGAAGCGCATCCTCGAGATGGCGGGCCAAAAGTGAGAGGGCGGGGTCGACGACCCCGCCCTCGTGCGCTTGCGTGGCTTGCCGGAATCAGCTCTCGGCCTTGGCGAACTTCTCGGCCGGGATGTCCCCGTTCAGCGTGATCGAGGTCGACTCGAGCTCCATGAACGGCTCGCCGTCGTTGAGCTGCGCGCTCTTGTGCGGCAGCTTCACGCCCGAGACCGTCTTGTAACCCTTCAGGAACTCCTCGGTGTTCACCGGGGTGCCCTGCATGTCGGAGCCGCGGTACTCGAGCTTCGTGACCAGCTTGCTGCCCTTGTCCAGGAAGACGCGGAACTTCTCGTGCCCGCTCGGCGGCGTCATCAGGACGACGTCGGCCGGCGCCCCGTCCACCTTGCCTTCGCCCACGAACTGCGGACTGTAGCTTTCGAAGTTGCGCAGGAAGACGACGAGCTCGCGCGCCAGTCCGCTCTGGAACTCCTTGATCTGCGAGTCTGTGAGATCCTGGCTGCCCATGGGGCCCTTCACGAAGCCGCTCTTGGCCTCGCCGTTGTACATCTGGATCATGTCGGTTCCCATCACCTTGATCTCCATGCGCATGCTGTGCGGCAGCTGCACGTAGCGCGTGCCGGTGCCGTCCATCGACATGCCCATGGCGTTCAGCTTGAAGCTGACGGGTTCCGTGATGCTCTCGACCTTCTTGAGCGCCGCCATTCCGCCGTGCGCGGTGACCGCAGCGGTCATGAGCGTCTTACCCTGCTCGAGCGTCTCGGCCGTGGGCTCCGGGAAGGCGCTCGTGGGCGGTTCGGGAATGGTGATGTCGATCTCGTTGACCGTGCCCAGAGACGCCAACGGCTCGTCGAAGTCGTCGGGCTTGCCGACCACGAGAATCGCCATGTTTTCCGGCTTGAGGAAGTTGCCCGCGACGCGCTTGACGTCCTCGATGGTGACCGCGGCCACCTTCGCCGGGAAGCTCTCCATGAAGTTCGCCGGGTAGCCGTTGCGCGCGTAGCGCATCTGGCGGTTGACGATCGCGCCCTTGTTGGCGAAGCGGAACACGTAGGAGTTGAGCAGCCCGTCCTTGGCACGCGCCAGCTCCTCCTTCGTGACCGGCTCGTCACGCATCCGGCGCACCTCGTTCAGGCACGACTTGGCGGCCTTGATGGTCGTTTCCGACTTCGTGCCACACACCACCTGGAACATGCCGGGGCGCGCCAGCTCGGCGCCCAGGCGGCTGCCGACGCGATAGGCCAGCCCCTGGCGCGAGCGCACCTCGTTGAACAGTCGTGCGCCCAGGCCGCCGCCCAGCATTTCGTTCATGACGACCAACGCGTGGTAGTCGGGATGGTCGACCTTCACGCTGCGATGCCCCATGCGGATGTTCGACTGCGTGACGCTTTCCTTGACCACCAGGTTGACCGACTTTCTGACCTCGGGAACCGGCGGGATGTTCGGGTAGCGCACGGTCTTCTTCGGCCAGGCGCCGAGCGTCTTGTTGACCGCAGCCACGACGTGGTCGCGGCTCAAGTTGCCCCACACGGCGATGTAGGTTTCGCCCGGCTGATAGAGCTTGTTGTGGAAGTTCACCAGGTCGTCGCGCCCGATGTTCTCCACGTGCTCGTACTCCATCTGGCGCGCGAACGGATGATCGGCACCGTACAGGAGCTTGCTGAACTCGCGGTCCGCGATCGAGCCCGGGTCGTCGTTGCGACGCGAGATGGCCGAGCGGAACTGCTTGAGCGCCAGCTCGATCTTGTCCTCGGGAAACGCCGGGCTCATGAGGAGGTCGCGCACGATCTCGAGCGCCCACTCGGCGTCCTCGACCAGAACGTTGACGCTGATGGTGGTCTCGGTCTCGTCGGTGCTCGTCTCGATGGAGCCGCCGCGGCTCTCGAGCAGCTCGTCGAGCTGGTCGCCGGCGAGCTTGACGGTGCCGCCGGAGCGCAGCACCTCGGCGGTAACCGCCGCCAAGCCGACGTGGTCGGCCGGCTCGTGGGCGTCACCCGCCTTGAGGCTCACGGTCATGCGGAAGAGCGGCAGCTCCTGGTCCTCGAGCACGAACAGCTCGATGCCGTTGCTCAACGTGGTGCGGTGCACCTCGGGCACCTGGATGGGATTGAGCTCCGGGTACTTGAACTTCTCCCACTTCTTGGCGAGGACCGCCCCCGGCAGCATGAGCAGCGCCACGGCAGCGATCCAGAATGGCTTTTTCACTCTCATGATTCGTTTCTCTCCTCTTGGGAAACGTCGCTTACTTGTTTGCCACTTCGCTGGCGCGTGCTTCACGCTCTTCGGTGACCATGTAGCCCACCGTGGCGTTGTCGCGGACGAGGTACTTCTGCGCGACCTCGCGCACGTCCTCGCGCGTCACCGCTTCGATGCGGGCGACTTCGTTGAACAGGTTCTCCCAGCCGCCGCGGGTGACCTCGAAATCGGCCAGCTGGGCTGCGAGACCGGAGTTGCTTTCGATGCCGCGGATGAACTCGGCGCGCACTTCGGTCTTCACGCGTGCGAGCTCGTCGGAGGTGATGAGATCGGTCTTGAGCTTCTCGATTTCCTCCCAGCCCGCCTTCTCGATCTCTTCCGGCGTGTTTCCCGAGTTCGGGATGGCAAAGACGATGAACAGCCCCGGATACTTCTGCCCGGGGAAGGAGGGGAAGGCGCCTGCGAACAGCGCGCTCTTCTCTTCCTTCACGCAGCGCTTGTACAGGCGCGACGTGC
>JBFJHN010000237.1:0-5237 GCA_041613275.1 Candidatus Krumholzibacteriia bacterium
CTACATCCAGAACCTCAAGTCGCACGATCGCTACTACCAGGCCATCCGTGACAGCCAGCTGCCGGTGCTGCGCGGAGTGCTTCTCTCGCGTGACGACGAGATCCGTCGCTACGTGATCACGCAGATCATGTGCAACTTCTATCTGGAGAAGCGCGACGTCGAGCAGCGGTTCGACCTCGACTTCGATCGCGCGTTCGCGAGCGAGCTCGAAGCACTGCGCGAGCACGAGCAAAATGGCTTTCTCGAGCTACACGACGATCACATCCAGATCTCGCCGATGGGTCGTGTCTTCATTCGCAACATCGCCATGACGTTCGACACCTATCTGAAGAAGAAGTCCGACACCAAGAAGACGTTCTCCCGAACCATCTGACGAGCGGCGACAATGAGCAACGAACGCGTGCAGGTGGGCGTGGTCGGTGCCGGGATCTCCGGCCTGGCTCTGGGCTTTCAGCTCCAGCAACGCGGCGTGGACGTGCGCGTGGTCGAAGCGCGCAATCGCGCCGGCGGCAACATCCACAGCGAGCCGCGCGACGGCTTCCTGTGCGAGTGGGGGCCGAACGGCTGGCTGGACAACGAGCCCGCGACGGCGCGACTGATCGACGCCCTGGGACTCCGCGACCAGGTCGTGCCGGCAAGCGACGCCGCCGGCATCCGCTGGATCGTGCGCGCGGGCAAGCTGCGTGCGCTGCCCATGAAACCGCCGGCGTTCCTGACCAGCGACGTGCTCAGCCTGCGCGGCAAGCTGCGCGTGCTCAGCGAGTGGGCCCAGCCGGCGCGACGCGACGACTCCGACGAATCGGTGTTCGACTTCGCCTCAAGGCGCATCGGTCGTGAGGCCGCCGAAGTGCTCGTCGACGCCATGGTGACCGGCGTCTACGCGGGCGATTCGCGTCAGCTGAGCCTGCGCAGCACGTTCCCCAAGATGTACGACATGGAGCATGAGCACGGCGGCCTGTTCAAGGCGATGCGCGCCGTGCGGCGCGAGCGACGCGCACGCGGCGACACGGGCAAGGCGGGCGGACCGGCTGGACCGGCGGGCTCGTTGCACTCGTTCGATCACGGCATGCAGACGCTCGTCGACCGACTCGTCGAACGGCTGGGGACGAGATTGCAGCTCGGCTCGCCCGTTCAGCACGTTGCCGCGCGACCCGGCGGCGGCTGGCAGCTCGAGCTCGGTCACGGGGGTGCAGGCGACGTGCGGACGACGCTCGACTGCGAGCAGCTCGTCGTCGCAAGCCCCGCGTGGGCTGCCGCGGATGTCCTGCGCGAGCTCGACGCCCCGCTTGCCGACACGCTCGCGTCGATCCCGTCCGCGCCCGTGGCCGTGGTGTGCCTCGGATACACGAACGATGACGTGCAGCACGTGCAGCGCGGCTTCGGCTTTCTCGCTCCCGGGCGCGAGAAGATGCCGGTGCTGGGCACGTTGTTCGACACCTGGGTTTTCCCCAATCGCTCTCCCGAAGGACACGTGCTCGCACGCGCGATGATCGGTGGCGCACGCGAACCCGAAGCGGTGCACGAAAACGACGCGCAGCTCGTCGAACGCGCCACGCGCACGCTCGCCGGGTTGATTGGTCTGCGTCGCGACCCGAAGTTCACCTACGTCATGCGTCATCCGCGTGGGATCCCGCAGTACAACGTGGGCCACGCGGCCACGCTGGAAGCCATCGACGTACGTCTACGCGTGCACGACCAACTGTACCTCTGCGGCAACTCCTACCGCGGCGTGGCCATGAACGCTTGCATCAAGGAAGCCGAGTCCCTGGCGGAGCGCATGGCGCAAGCCACGTCGCCGGCGTCTTCTCCCCGCGACGCGCGGGACGCGGGTTCGCCCGATGCGGTGGATTCGGCCGGCGAGGTGCGTTAGAATCGCCGGACGAGCACGCGGACTGCCCTCCTCCGTTCTCGGCGTTTCCCACACACGGTTCTGGCGCGCCCGTGAAGGACGTTCTTGCGTCGCCGCGCCGACAATCCCAAGAACCGCTTCGATGCCGTCGACGTCGAGTGGCTCGGCGAAGCGCCCGAAGCCCGCGTCGAGGTTTTCGAAGACACGACGCGCAGCATCCTGAGCGAGAACACGAGTCCCGATCTCGACTTCCGCTGGAGCGTCAACCCGTACCGCGGCTGCTTCCACGCCTGCGCCTACTGCTACGCGCGCCCGACGCACGAGTACCTCGGCCTCGGCGCCGGCACCGACTTCGACACCAAGATCTTCGTGAAGCGTCGCGCCGCCGAACTGCTCCAGCGGGCCTTCATCGCGCCTTCCTGGCAGGGCGAGCTGATCGTCTTCTCGGGCAACACCGATTGCTACCAGCCGCTCGAGTCGACGCTCGAACTCACGCGCCAGTGCCTCGAGGTGTGCGCCGAGTTCCGCAACCCGGTCGGCGTGATCACCAAATCGATCCTCGTCCAACGGGATGTCGATGTCTTGCGCGAGCTGCATCACACCGCCAGCGTGTGCGTCATGTTCAGCATCCCATTCGCGGACGACGCGGTGGGGCGCGCCATCGAGCCGCAGGCTCCGCTCGTGTCGCGGCGCTTCGAGGCCATGCGCGTTCTGTCCGAGGCGGGCATCCCCACCGGCGTATCGATCGCACCGCTCATTCCGGGTCTCAACGAAGAAGATCTGCCGCGCATCCTGGAACGGGCGCGCGCCTGCGGCGCCCGCTACGCCACACGAGTTCTCCTGCGTCTCTCCGGCAGCACGCAAGAGGTCTTTCTCGATCGCCTGCGACGCGCCCTGCCCGATCGCGCTACACGCGTTGAACGCCGTCTGCGCGAGGTGCGCGGCGGCAAGCTCAACGACGCGCGCTTCTTCGAGCGCGGGCGCGGACACGGACCCTACTGGGATCTCATTCAACGTCAGTGGCAGGTGCACTTCCAGCGTCTGGGCTTCGAGAGCGGGCGCAATCGCGACTCGCTCCCACACACGTTTCGCCGCCGCGCCCCCACGCAAGGCTCGCTCTTCGACGAGGTCTGAGGGGCGTGCCCTCGTCGAGGCGAATGAGGTACACTCATCTCATCGATCTCGACACCCTGCCCGCCGCGTCTTTCCCCCGACCCGAGCGCGCGCTCCTTCTGCAGATCAGGGGGACGAGCATGAATCCCGCAAGAGCGAGTCTCACCGGATTGGCTGCTTTCCTCACTTGCTGCCTCGCAATTTTCGTCGAAGATTCCGTCGCCAAACCGATCAACGCGGAACTCGGCGCGCCTTTGGCGCGACGCTCGTTCCCGCACACAGCGTCCCGTCTTGCCAAGGAACCCGTCGCCCGCGTCACGGTTCAGGACACCGCGTGGCTCATCGACTGGGATTTTGGAGACGCAACGTGTGATGTCTCGGAGTGGCAGGCGTTCGACCTGCGCATCCTGAACGACAATACGAACTACTGGCACACGGGCGCCGACTTCGACATGACCGGAAGCATCGTTGGCAACGCCGCCATCCTCTCCAAGCACGATCTGTGCTGGGCGAACCCTGACGGCTACGACAACGACTGGGACTATGCCATCGTATGCGAGTACACGGGCGTTGGTGCGACGCTCTCGTTCGAGTACCTCATCGACTCCGAAGAGGATTTCGACTTCCTCACCGTCGAGGTCGACTCGGCCTGCAGCTCGAACGATCGGATCGACTATGCAGCCGACCCGGCCGGGACCCCCGCGCGGCTCCGGCAGACGCTCTTCGCAGACTCCGGGCCGAACACGGGTGGGAGTGTCGTGAACCTCGCACTGCCGGATTTTGGAGCGCCCTCCGACACACACTGCGTGTACATCCGGTTCAGCTCCGACGTGGCGTTTTCGCCGGCCGACGGGCTCCAACCCACAACGTTGGGTGTCGCTCTCGTCGTCGATCAAATCGCCGTCACCGGCGGGCTGGCGTACAGCGAGGACTTCGAAGCGGCGATGCCCGGCCCTCACGTGAAGCTGGTCAACTCCGCTCCCGCGGAACCGTTCGGGCTATGGGCGAGGCTCTACCCAGATCCCAACGACAACGACCCCTGCGCAGAGGGCTCCGGCTGCTCGTGGATCTTCTCCGATCCCACGCTTCCTGCATCGACGCCCGCCATGGCCTTCGGTCCGGGTGGAGCGGTCGTGCGCAACTGGCTCGACAACGCCATCGTGAGTCCCTGGATTGGCACGACGGTGCCACAGCCGGCACCACAGCCCGGACTCACGTTCCTCGTCGCCCGCTACTTCCCGGGCAACAGCTTTTCTGCGAGCAGGATCGTCCTGGGTACCGAGCTTCGCTTCCGCCGGCGCATTCCGAACACCGATACCGGCGCCGAGGGAGATTCACTGGATTGCGCCACGCCATGGAGCCGAAACTGGGCTTCGTTGAGCCAGTTCTCGTGGCGCACGTTGCTCCGGTCCTACACGACTCCGGCCGACGCGAACGCGGTGCAAGTGCGCTTCCGTGTGAGCGACTGGCAGATGATCAGCGGTGCCGAACCCCCGACAACTCTCGACCCGGGCCCGGGACCCTACATCGACCGAGTTCGCATCGGTCGCGAGTTTCACACCGGACCCGTGCTCGATCCCTTCCCTGGAGCCGTTGCCCAAGACAACTTCCCGACCCAGCTCGTCTCGGCAACAGCGGGTGAGAACTATCGGCCGACGACCGACCGCTTCGGCACCTCGGACTTTGCGCAGGTGCGCCGAAACATCTCCGGCTCCAGCGGCCCCGGAGGAACCGTGTGGACCATCACCACGCGCGACTCGCTGGTCATGGAGGTGACGGACGTACTCGGCACCGGGGGCATCTCGACCGTGCAGCTGCATGGCGCCATCGTGGCTGGTCCGCACGCGGGCAAGGCTCCGCCGCCCGCGAGCGTCGGTGCGAACGGCTTCTTTTCGGTGTCTGCCGCACCTGTGCCCGGAGGAGCGGACCATTGGTTCGTCGACCTGGACGACGACTATTTCCGCGGTGGGGACCAGCTGATCTACTTCTGGACGGCCACCGACGCCGGCGGGAACTTCGGTTCGTTTCCCGAGGGCCTGACCGCTCTTCCCGCATCCGTTGACGAGGCACAAGACGCAACCGGTGGCCTTGTCCTTGTCGATTTCCTGCCGCGAATCGACTGGGATCAGGCCTACCTCGACCGGATCGCTGCCGATTCGCACGGCAAGCTCGAGCCAACCGTCGAGGAAATCCAAGCCTCCGCGCAACACAGCTGCATCCTGTACGAATACATCTACCACGATGCGCGCCGTACCGGTGACATCCACCGGACCGC
>JBFJHN010000238.1:0-5236 GCA_041613275.1 Candidatus Krumholzibacteriia bacterium
ACACCTGGTCGGGCGTGCTGGCGACGCTGCTCGTCGTGCGTTTCTGGACGCTCCTGGGCGACGTCTTCGGCACCGTCGGCGAAGCGAAGCGACTGTACGGCCCCATCGTCTCCGGCAGCGTCCTCGGCGCCATCTTCGGATCCAGCAACGCGCGTCTCATGACGACGACGCACGACGCACGCCACCTGCTGCTCGCCGCTGCCGGCATCTTCGTGCTCACCGCGCTGGGACCCGTGCTCATGCTGCCGGCATCCGAGCCTGCCGCGCCGGCCAAACTGCCCGAAGCCACCGCCACGCCGCGCGCGCTCGATCTCAAGCGCCGGGTCAGCACCATCTGGTCGCGCCCGTTCTTGCGCCGCATCGGCATGATCGTCGTGCTCTCCACCGTCACGCTCACGCTCGTCGACTTCCTGTTCAAGAGCAGCGTGGCGCGCAGCGTGCAGCCGGCGCAGTACGGCGCCTTCTTCTCTGGCGCCTATCTGCTGCTCAACATCCTGTCGTCGTTCGCGCAGCTGTTCCTCGTCGGGCGCGTCATGCAGACGTCGCGCATCCACCGCGTGCACGCGGTGCTTCCGGTGCTCATTCTCGGCGGCACGCTCGGCTTCGTCCTGGGCGGCGGCCTCATCGCCGCCGTTGTGCTCAAAGGCTTCGATGGCGTGCTGCGCCACTCGCTGCATCGCACCGCGACCGAGCTTCTCTTCGTGCCCGTGAGCTCCGACCTGCGCAATCGCCTGCGCGGCGTCTTCGATGCGCTCGGGCAGCGCGGCGGTCAGGTGCTGGCCTCGCTTTGCATCCTCGTCGCCGGCGTGATCGGACCCGCCGAGATCATCCTGGGAATCGTCGTGCTCGTTCTGGGCGCGGGCTGGCTGCGCGTGGCATGGACGCTCGAGAAAGCCTACCTCGGCGTCTTCCGCGCCGCCCTGGGCGACGTCGCCAGCAACACACGCTTCGACTTTCCGGAGCTCGATCTCGCCTCGCTCGAAACCCTGCTCACGTCGCTCAACTCGAACAACGACGACGAGGTCATCGCGTCGCTGGACGTGCTCGCCGCGCAGGAACGCACGCACCTCATTCCGGGCCTCATCCTCTACCACCCGTCACCGCGCGTCGTGATCAAGGCGCTCGAGCTCTTCACCGCCGCCGGCCGCCAGGACATCTTGGGCATCATGGATCGCCTGGTCGAGCACAGCGACGCCGAGGTGCGCGCGGCGACGCTGCGCTCGTACGCCTGGGTCGCCGGCCCGAACGTCGAGCTCTATCAGCGCGCGCTCACCGATTCGTCTCCCATCGTGCGCGCCACGTGCCTGATCGGTCTGGTGTCGTACTCGCCGCCCGACAAGGCGGTGAACGCGCGCATCGCGCTCGACCGGTTGGCCACGTCGGGTACCCCGCAGGAGAAGCTCGCCGTCGCCCGCGCCATCCGCTACAGCCCGGGCGCAGGCTACGAGCGCATCCTCATGCAGCTCGCCGAGAGCTCCGACGACCGCGTGCGCCTGGCCGTGGCGCGCGCCATGCGCGAGGTACGCAACCCGCGCTTCATCCCCAAGCTGCTCGAGATGCTCCCTTCGCGTTCGCTGCGCCCCGAGGTGCGCGCCACGTTCGTGGCTCTGGGCGACCAAGCGCTCAGCAAGCTCGAAGAGGTGCTGGCCGATCCGTGGTTCGATCCCAGCATTCGCCGGCACGTGCCGCGCACGATCATGCTCTTCGAGCCCGAGCGCGCCGCGTCGATCCTGGTCGCTCAGCTCGATCGCGAACGCGACGGCGCCGTGCGCTACCGCATCCTGCGGGCCCTCGGCAAGCTGCGACAGGCCTCGCCCGAGCTGCCGCTGGACGACGCCATCATTCGCCGCAGCCTCGAGCAGACGCTGCGCAACGTCTTCCAGCTCATGGATTGGAAGCTGCAGCTGGTCGAGGCCGCGCTCGAGCACCACGAGCGCAGCACGCCCGTGCAGGCGCTCATCGTCTCGCTGCTCGAGCACAAGGAAGTTCTCGCCATGGAGCGCGTGTTCCGTCTGGTGGGTTTGCTGTGCCCAGGAGAGGACGTGCGCACGCTGTACCGCGGCTGGCGCGACGCGAGCCCCACGGCGCGCGACAGTAGCCGCGAGCTCCTGCAGCACCTGCTCGAGCCGCCGCTGCGCGACCCGCTGCAGGCGCTGGTCGACGACGTGGACGATGCCGGCAAGCTCGCGCGCGCCGGCCCGTACCACCAGCGCATCCAGCAAGACTACGAGACCCTCATGTCGGCGCTCCTGCAGCAGGGTGGCGTCGGCATGCGCTGCCTCGTCGCGTATCATATCGGTGAGATGCGCATGCGCGCGCTGCGCGGCGCGCTCGAGGCGCTGCCGTCGGACCTGGCCGGCCTCGTCGCCCGCTCCGTCGAACGCGCCAAGCAGATGCTCGCCGAGCCCGACGACGAGAGGGTCGCCGATGGAACGTAGCATTCGATACGTCAGCCCGTTCGAGCGCGCCCTGTACCTGAAGCGGGTCACGCCGCTCAGCGAGCTCTCGCCCGACCATCTGGCCGTCGTCGCGCAGCAGGCCGAAGAGCGCTTCTTCGCGCGCGGCACCGTCATCCACCGTCCCGGCGATCCGGTGCAGAGCTTCCACATCGTCGTCGAAGGACGCGTGCAGGTGCGCGGCGGCGAGCACGGGGACACCACCGTCGGCCCCGACGAGACGCTCGGGCTTCTCAGCCTGCTCGCGCGCACGCCCGAAGGCCTCGACGCGACAGCCGAGGTCGACACGCGCACGCTCGGGATCCACTCGGACGATCTCGACGAGGTGCTCGAAGACCACTTCTCGATCCTCTACAACGAGATCCGCACGCTGGCCTGCCGCAGCCTGCGCGAGCGCATGAACATCCAAAGCGGCACGCACCTCGCACCACGCGAGGGCCTGTACACGCCGCCCGAACGCGAGCTGGATCTCGTCGAGCGCGTGCAGCTGCTGCGCGCCGGCCCCATCTTCAGCAAGGCCAACATGGACGCGCTTCTCACGCTCGCCAACCGCATCAAGGAAGTGCGTTTCGAAGCCGGCGAAACGCTGTGGGAAGCCGACGATGCCTCGGGCTTCATGTACGCCATCGTCGGCGGGCGCGTGCGCTGCACGCTTCCGGACGGGCGCTGGTTCACCGCCGGCACGGGCTATCCGCTGGGGAACCTCGAGTCGCAGTGCGTGGCGCCGCGCTGGTACACGGCGGTCGCCGAAACGCCGGTCGTCGCGCTGCGCAACTCGACCGACGAGTTCATCGACATGCTCGAGGACCACTTCGAGACCGCGCGCGAGTTCCTGGCCGCGGTGGCGGGAGGACTGATTCGCCTGCTCGAAGCCAAGCGCAAGGCGTTATGGGAGTCGGAGAGTCTGCAGGGCTGACACGGCCAGCTCTTCGTCGTTGCGCAAGGCCACGACGCGCCACAGCACCGCGCGCGCCGGCGCCACCGGACGCCAGGCCTCACGCAAGTCCAGCGTGAAGGCGTTGCCCGAGCCGGCCTCGTGTCGCGCCACCTCTTCCATGTCCATGGAGAAGAACCGCACCTCGTAACGGCGCGCGCCCGGGAACGAGCTCCACTGGATGCGCACCACCGACTGAACCGGGTTCTGGGGGTCGGGCTCGATGCCGCCCAGGACGTCCAGAGCCCCGCGCGCGCGAGTCTCGAAGGCCGGGTCGCGCGGCTCGCGCGGGTCGAGCAGCGCCGCCGCGGTCAGCAGCAGCAGAACTCCCAGCGGCAGGAGCCACGGACGGCGTATGATCAAGCTGGACATGCCGAAGCCTCGCACAGAAGAACCGCGCCGCGTCAAGCCCTCCGTGGATCCGGAGCGCGCGCGCAGCCTGCGCAAGCTGCGTGACGCAGCCGGCGTGCAGCGCGGACTGTCCCACCTGCGCGCCGACGCCGAAGCGCTGACCCAGCTGCAGATCGAAATCGCGCGCACGCCCACGGGCGACGCGCGCGCCGAGCCGCGAGCGCGGATGCTGGAAGCGAAGCTCAAAGAGGCGGGGATCGCCGACTTGCGTCGCGACGCGGCGGGCAACGTGCTCGGCGTCGTGCCCGGTACGAGCGGACGATCCGTCGTCCTGAGCGCGCATCTCGACACCGTGTTTCCGACGCTCGAGCACATCGACATCGAACGCGAGGGGCCCGTGTTGCGTGGCCCCGGCATCTCCGACGACGCCGCCGGACTCACGGCTCTGGTGTTCCTGGCGCAGGCGCTCTGCGAGGCGCGGCTCGAGCTGCAGCACGACGTGCTCTTCGCGTGCACCGTCGGCGAGGAAGGGGAGGGCGATCTCTGCGGCGTGAAGCACCTGTTCGCGCAAGAGCTGGATCCGCGGCGCGTCATCGCGTTCCTCACGCTCGATCTCGGCGGCCAGCAAACGATCGTGCACGAGGGGCTCGGAAGCCGCCGCTTCCACGTGACGCTGCGCGGTCCGGGCGGTCACAGCTGGGGAGACTTCGGGCGTCCCAACCCCGCGCACGCGTTGACGCGCGGCTTGGCGCGCTTCGTCGAAAACGAACGAGGCAAGCGCGGCGTCGCCACGTTCAACGTCGGCACGCTCGAAGGCGGACGCGGCGTCAACGTCATTCCCGAAACGGCGAGCGCGCGCGTCGATCTGCGCGCCACACACGCGAGCGATCTCGAGGCTCTCGAGCGCCGCCTGCGCGCCGCGTTGAACGCCGGGCTCGAGAGCGAGCGCGCCTGGAGCACCGACGGCGCCGCGTTGACGCTCGACGTGCGCGTCATCGGCGATCGACCGAGCGGCGCGACGCCCGCGGACTCGCAGCTGGTGCGCACGTGCGTGGCCGCGTTCGCAAACGCCGGCATCGAGGTGCGGCTTGCGGCCTCGTCCACCGACGCCAATGCGCCCATGAGCCTCGGCGTGCCGGCCGTGGCGCTGCCCCACGGCGCACGTGCCCACAACGCCCACAGCCTCGACGAGTGGTGTGACGTGCGCGGGCGCGAGCCCGTTCTCGACGCCGTCTTCCTCACCATGGTCGCCCTGGCCGGGTGTTGACAGCCCTGGAGGCTGCTCGCTAGGGTGGGATGCCCTGCGCCGACGTTGGAGAGATGCCCGAGTGGCTGAAGGGGCTCGCCTGCTAAGCGAGTGAAGGGTAAAACCTTCCGAGGGTTCGAATCCCTCTCTCTCCGCCAGTACAAGGTACGCGCGCCCATAGCTCAACTGGATAGAGCGTCTGACTACGGATCAGGAGGTTGGGGGTTCGACTCCTCCTGGGCGCGCCAC
>JBFJHN010000239.1:0-5223 GCA_041613275.1 Candidatus Krumholzibacteriia bacterium
GCGCGCGTCGTCGCCGAGCAGGCTGCCGCCCAGCTTCACCACGGTTGCGTGCGGCGACGTCACATCACACCTGCCGTGGGCTCGAAGCCGTACATGGAGTTGAAGTTCTGGATCGCCTGCGTCGCCGCACCCTTGAGCAGGTTGTCGAGCACCGAGACGACGACGGCCGAGGTGCCACCCTCGAGCACGCACGCGCCGATCCGGGCGTGCGGTGTGTGCACGACGTCGCGCAGCTCCGGAAGACGTTCGTCGGCCTCGACGTGCACCAGAGGCGCGTCGCCATAGGCGGTCTCGTAGAGCGCGCGCACGTCCTCGGCCGAGTGCGGTGCGTCGAAGCTCACGTACGTCGTCGCGAGGATGCCGCGCGGTGTAGGCAGGAGGTGCGGAACGAAGCGAAGCGTCGTCTTGGCGCCCAGCTGTGACAAGATCTCGGGCGTGTGCGCATGGTTGCCCACGCGGTACGCCTTGCAGTTTGCCGCCAGCTCGACGAACGAGTACTCGAGGCTCTGGCGCTTGCCGGCGCCGGAGACGCCGCTCTTCGCATCACAGATGATCGGCTGCGCCGGAGCGAGGATGTCGGCCAGCGGCTTGAGCGCCAGCAGGACGGCCGTGGCGTAGCAGCCGGGATTGGCGACCAGGCCGCAGCCCCGAAGCGAGCCGCGGCACCATTCGGTCAAGCCGTACGTCGCCTGTTCCAGCAGCGCGGGCGCGGGATGCTCGAAGCCGTACCAGGTTCGATAGTCGTCCGCGTTGCGCAGCCGGTACGCCCCCGAGAGATCGATCACCGCAACGTCGTGCGCGCGCAGCTCGGGAACGAGATCGGCCGACAGCGCATGGGGCGTGGCCAGGAACACCGCGTCGGCGCCGGAGTCGAGGAGTGAAGCGCGAGACAGCGGCTGCACCTCGGGCGCCTCCGCGCCTCCGAGCACGCCCCGCAGCCCTGCCGCCTCGCCGTCCGCAGCCGCGCTGCTGGCGTACAGAGCGACGACGTCCATCCCGGCGTGCCGCAGCGCACGCGAGACGAGCTCCGGCCCGACGTAGCCGGTCGCTCCAACGATGGCAACACGCTTGACCATGAACAGGCTCTCCGAGGTTGAGGGTTGTCGAAGGATTGCGAAGCGCGAAACGATCAGGCTGGGGCGACGCGCCTTCGCTCGAGCGCGGCGCGGATGCGTCGGGTGAGCTTCTCGGCGGCGGCGGCGCTGCGCATGGCGACGAAGAGCGTGTCGTCGCCGCCCACGGTGCCGACGCTCGAGGGAGGTGGAAACTCGTCGAAGGCGCGCGCGACCCGCTGCGCCGAGCCGGGCGGCGTCTTGATGACGACGAGCTGCCCCGCGTGGACGGCGGTCAGCGCCGATTCGCGCAACGTGCGCAGCAGGCGTTGCTCGCGGTCACGCGGCGTCGCGGGCGCCAGGCCCGAAGCGAGCGCTTCGGGCGCGATCCAGCCGGCGGGCGTCTTCACCAGACCGAGGGCGCGCACGTCGCGCGACAGGGTCGGCTGGGTCACGCGGAACCCCTTCCGGCGCAAGAGGTTGAGAAGATCCTCCTGGGACTGCACGCCCGCCTTGCGGACGATCTCCAGGATCTCGAGGCGTCGCTTTTGTGTCGAGGACTGCATGAATATCCAATCGAAGTGAATATTCATACAACGCTGTCCGGCGCCTGTCAAGCGCCGCGCGGCTGGCGCGGCCGGGTCGGAGGAACGTGGGAGGTGCCTGCGTGCGAGTGCGCCGCGCGCGCGTCCCTGGAGGTCGCAAAACGCACGCGCGGCGCAACGTGATCGATCGCGGTTGGTGCGGCTGCGGCTACTTCAAGAGCAGCATGCGCCGCGTGGCTTCCTGCGTTCCTGCGCGCAGGCGGTACACGTACACGCCGCTCGCGAGCGCGCGCCCGTTGGCGTCGCGGCCGTCCCAGACCACGCCGTGCGCGCCGGCGGCGTGCGGACCTTCGGCCAGCGTGCGCACGTGACGCCCGAGCGCGTCGTAGATGCGCAGCTGCACGGGGCCGCTCTGTGCCAGCGTGAAGCGAATCGTCGTGTTCGGGTTGAACGGGTTCGGATAGTTCTCGGTGGCCAAACCCGGCTTGGCGTTGGGGTCGCCCGCGGTGGCGTCGAACTGCTGACCGTCGTCGACACAGCTCGCCGTCTTGCGCCCGCGGCCCTGATCGTGCGGCACGCAGACGAAGACGCTGCCCTCGCACGCCCCCCCGCGCGCGTCCTCCACACGATAGTGGATCTCGTAGACGCGACCGTTGCCGTTGCCGTTGCGCGCGGCGCGCACCTGCGCCGTCGGCTGTCCGACACCGGACGCCGTGGCCACGAAGGTGCCGTTCTCCGCGCGCTCCAGCGGCTCGTCCTGCGTCACGCGTACGATCGTGCAGGTCATCTCGTCGCCGTCGGGATCGCTGAAGCCCAGGAGGTCGACGTCCACCATGCGACCATTGGGCGGCCACAACGTTTCGACGCTGGCCGTGACCTGCGAGCAGTCGGGAGCCTCGTTGGCATCCGCAGGAACCGCGTGCACCGACAGCGAACGCAGGACGGGCGACATTCCCGCGTCGGCGTCGGCCAGGAACGTCACGCGCATCTCGATGTAGCGTCCGACGATGTCGCCGTCGCTTCGGTCCTCGCCGTTCGTCACGGCACGCCAAGGCTGTGCGCCCAGGTCCGCCGCCGCGTCGGCCGCGCGCACACACGTCGTCAGCATGCTCGCTCCGGGCGTGTCGCCATCCCAGGTGACGCTGGCCCACAGCGCGCCTTCGCGCTCACTGTCGAACGTGACCGTCCACGAGCCGAGCTCGGTGAGGTTCCGCACGTCCACGGCGGCCGTCATGTCTCCGTAGCCGAGCGGCGATGCGCGCGTGCCCAGCCCCACGATCAGATCGACCGCGCCCCACCCATCGCTTCCGCCCGCCGGATCGATGCGCACGGCGTTGTGGTCGTTCTGGTTCGTCACCCACACGCGGCCGTCACGGTCGACCGCAACACCCGTGGGCGCAAGGCCGGTCGGAATGCGCGTCACGACGTTGCCGTCGGGGTCGAGCCTCGAGACGTCGTGCGTGCGCTTGTTGGCCACCCAAACGTGGCCGTCCGCAGGCGTCACCGCGACGCCGAAGCAATCGCGACCGCCGGTGGCCTTGGGAAAGCCGGGCACCATCGTGCCATCGGGTGCGATCTTGGCGACCATGTTGCGGTCCCACATGGAGTTCCAAACGTAGCCCTGCGCGTCCACGGCGACGCCGGCCGACTTTTGCACGGCGACGCACTGCGACGTCCCCGTCGCCGTGTCGTAGCGGAGCAGCGTGTTCTCGCTGAACGACGCCGACCACAGGACGCCCTGATCGTCGACGACACCGCCGTAGCCGCCGCAGCTGGGCATGAAGTCCGAGAGGATGCGGCCGGTCTGCGCGTCGAGACGCTCGAAGCCGGTGCTCGCGTTGGCGAAGCCGCCCACCCAGATGTCACCGTTCGGGGCTTCGGAGACGTGCAAGATGTTGGTGGCGCTGGTGCGCTGATAGAGCAGAATGCACTCGTCGACCGCGTCCTGCACTTCGGCGGTCTCCCCGCCGGCTCCGTCGGTCACGTTCACCCAGGCCAGCACGTCGCCGACCCCCGAAGAGGTGCGAATGAGCCCGTCGCCGTCGCGATCCACCGCGGTGCTGTACACGAAGGGCGGCGCGAGATACGCACCGCCGGGGTCCGGCGTGAAGCTGCCGTCGGCGTTCTTGGAACCGCGCGTGCCGCCGATGACGACACCGATCTTGACGACCGATCCCATGCCGTCCGCGCTCTCGCTGCGATTGCCGACCCAGACGTTGCCGAACCGATCCACTGCGGTGCGCGAGGGACTGGCCGCACGGCCGCTGGGAGCCGTGCGGTACTCGCCCAGGATCTCGCCGGTCCCGGCGTCGAAGCGCACCATCGTGCGGCGACCCGAAGTCGCCACCCACACGAACGCGTGCGACGTGACGCTCTCGTCCAGCTGCAGCTGATCGTGCACGGCGTCGTGGTTGACGCCCACGAGCGTGCCGAGATCGAAGTCCGCGTCGCTCGTGTACGTGCGCTCCTGCGCCTGAACGGGCGCGATGACGATCAGCACGGCGCATGCAGCGAGCACGACGCCTGGCCATGCGGTGAAGCGCGCAGCTTGTCTCGCGCTTGGGCTCGCGATCGTGTCGTACGCTCGGCGAGTCGACATGAAGAATCCCCCTTGACCGCCCCGTTTCGGATTTAGTCGGGTGCTCCGAGATCCTGTGCGGCAATCGAATCCCTTGCTGTCCACCCGTGTCGCATGCGTTGCATAATCTGGCCCAAACGCGTCTGGAGTCGCGCACGCGGCGCAAAGGGGCGCATGCGCACCCATCGCGCCTTCGCCGCCGGGTGGCACGGGATGCAACTTGGTGCGCAACGCGTGTTACCCTCGGGCTCCGGGAGTTCTCATGCGCTGCCCACGATGCTCCAAAGATGTCGCGGACGAGAGCCGCTTTTGTGCTGCGTGCGGCTTCTCGCTCGAAGAAACGATGCTGGCCGGCGACGCTACGCCGGGCGCCGAAGGCGCGCCGCAGACGCCGCAATCGCCCGCTCCCGGCGCCACCGGCGGTGTGCCTAAGGGTTCCGTGGGCGGCCACGGTCCGGCGTTGACCTCGGGGATGAGCGCCTCGAGCGCAGCGTGGATCTCGTCCAGCAGCTCGGGGGAAGGCGGCTTCGCGCCGGGCACGATGCTCGTCGGGCGCTACCGCATCGTGGGGCTTCTGGGCAAGGGCGGCATGGGCGAGGTGTATCGCGCCGACGATCTCACCTTGGGACAAGCCGTCGCGCTCAAGTTCCTGCCGCGCGACATGGCCAGCCACGCCGATCGTCTGGCGCGCTTCCACAGCGAGGTGCGCATCGCGCGCCAGGTGGCGCACCCCAACGTATGTCGCGTGTACGACATCGGCGATCTCGGCGGCCAACCCTTTCTCAGCATGGAGCTCGTCGACGGCGACGACCTCTCGTCCTTGCTGCGCCGCATCGGACGCATGCCGTCGGACAAGGCCATCGACATCGCGCGTCAGATCTGCGCCGGACTCGCGGCCGCACACAGCGCCGGCGTTCTGCATCGTGACCTCAAGCCCGCCAACATCATGATCGATGGCCGCGGCAAGGTGCGCATCACCGACTTCGGTCTGGCCGTGCTCGCCGAGCGCGCCAACGGCGGCGACGGTCGTGCCGGCACGCCCGCATAC
>JBFJHN010000240.1:0-5211 GCA_041613275.1 Candidatus Krumholzibacteriia bacterium
AGACGGTGTCGTCTTTGCTATGACCGATCTCCATCCGCACGAAGAAGCGTGCGTTGTCGATCACACGCAGGCCACCGCCGAACGAAGTCGTCATGTCGCGCGTGGAGATCTCGCTCGTTTCACGGAAGACCTGGCCATAGTCGACGAAGAGGTACGCGTCGACCCCGATGTCGTCGATGTTGGAGTTGTTCCAAACGGGCCAGCGGTACTCGGCGGTGAAGCTGAGCATTCCCCGGTCGTGCCAACGCCCGTCCACATAGCCGCGTAGCTGATCTGGATGCTCGTTGAGCAACAAGTGTTCAAGAGGGATGGGATCATCGCCGTCGCTCACGAGTCGGTGCACCGATGCGCGTGTCGCCAGACTGCGCCGGGTGAACCAGAGGGGAAAGAAGCGCTGCAGGTCGACTCGATAGCCCCAGTAGCGCAAGTCGTCTTGATTCGTCGCCTCGAAGAAATGCACTCCGGCGCGGGTGTACAGACCGTCCTCGGGACGGCCGAGCCAGCGCGCCGTGTTGCGCGTCAGCGTGAGCCCCGCGTGCACTCCCTTGGAGCGTGCACCGAAGCCGGCCGGACGTTCTGACGGTGAGAAGACATCATCGAGACTCGGCTCGTTGCGGAGCGAAGTCCCACGCGTACCCGTTTCGGCGTACATGACCGTCGCCGTGCCGGACACATCACCCGGGAAGCGGCGATGCGCGGCTCCACCCACCCAGGCGCCTTCTCGTGTGTAGAACGACTTGTCTTCGTCGCGGCTGTTCGGCCCCACCCCATGGAAGCGTGAAAGGCCGTCCTTATCGTAACCAGCGCCCAGCTCGAGCTGGTTGTGCTCGAACTCCCAGAGCGCACCCAGGAACACGCTCTGATTCGAGCGCGTCGTCGCGGTGGCATCGAATCGCATCCGGCGCCCGGGACCCGGCGGTCTCCGGTCACGCATCGACAGACGAAGACCCACGCCGTCTTCACCACCCCCCACTGGGATCAGGCGCGTTTCAACGGGAAGCGACTCGATGACGAGAACGTCTCGCACCGTTTGGACGATCCTGCCTTGGTCGACCAGCTGGATGCCGTTGCCGAGCGTCAGTCCAACGAGCCGAAACGGGATGGCCACGATCTGATACGGCACGTTGAGGGCGCGCTCCCATCCGGGACGGGGGCGATCCGTGGAGCGCATGAGAGCGAACTCGGCGTGATGAGACTCCGCGCGGGCTGGAATGTAGCCCCAGTTGCTGCCTCCCGTACCGTCCCGTTGGGTCTCTTGTGCGACGGACGTGTTCGTAACCCAGAGCAGGGCCCCGAGGAAAGTACACGCGGCGCAGCACCACGCAAGCGCGGGCGCCAGCCGTTCCATGACCCAAAGTGCGTGTCGCACGTTGTTCCCCCGCGTCCCTCGTGCCGTCGCCGGAGCCTACCACGGAGCCCGCGGGTCACGCGCGTCCCGACGGCGGCGGCGTTCGACACCGGCGGCGCTACTCATCACGCTCCCGAGATGCGAACTTTGCTGGTGGAGAACCGCTCGAAACAGGCGCGCGCGTCGCAGCACGCAGGCGATGCACGACGACCGCCACGAAGAGAGCGGCGCCGAACGTGACGACGACCGTGGCGCCCGTGGGCAGGTCACCGGTGTAGCTGAGGGCGCAACCCAGGATCGAGACGATCCAGCCGAACACCCAGCCGATCGCCAGGCGCGAGCCGACGCCACGTCCGTACAACGCACCGACGATGCTCGGCACGATGAGAAAGCTGAACACCAGCAGCACGCCTGCGATATGCACGGCGCTGGAGACCACGAAGCCGAACGAGGCGTAGAAGAGGAAGTCCCACCAGCGCACGTGAATCCCCTGCGCGCGCGCCGCGTCGACGTCGAACGAAATGGCGAAGAAGCGCCGACGGTAGATCCAGTGGAAGGCACCAACCAGCGCGTACACGCCCGCCGCGCGCGCCACCTCACCCGGCGTCACCCACAGGATCGAGCCCACCAACGTCGCCTCGATGTGCTCGGAACCGTGCGGCGCCGAGCTCACGGCGAGCACGGTGCCGCCGCTCGCCACCACCCAAGCCACGCCGATGAACGCCTCCTGCGGCACGTTGAGCTCGCGCATGCGGCTGAACGAGAACAAGAGCGCGCCGACGAGCGTGAAGGCGAGCGCCACCGCCCAGGACATCGAGTGCATCGACTCCGACTCGATGAAGATGGCGACCGTCGAGCCGAAGGCGGCGAACTGCGCCAAGGCGAGGTCGACGAAGATGATGCCGCGGGTGAGCACGTGCATGCCCAGGTAGCCGAGGATGGCCACGAGCACCAGACACGCGCAAGCCGGCACCCACATGATCGAGAGAAGCTCGCTCATGGTGCACCCGCCCCCTGGAACGCCTGCGCCAGCGTGTCGACGATGAAATCGAAATATGCAAGCGGCGTCTCCAGGCCTTCTTCGCCGCCGACCGCAGCAGGCAACACCAGCACGCGCGTGCCGGCGCCTGCGGCAAGCCGGTTGAGATGTTCGATGTTGCCGTCGAAACTCGACGCCAGAAGCACCGGGATACGGCGCTCCTTCATCATGCGCGCGAGCTGCTCGAGGTGGCGCGGCGACGCCGGGATGCCCGGCTTGCTCTCGACGTAGGCCACGGGCTCGATGCCGAGCCAGTGCAGAAGGTACTCCCACTGCTTGTGATAGCAGACGACCTCGCCGCCGCGGTACGGCCGCATGCGTTCTTCCCAGCGCGCGATGGCCGTTTGCATGTCGCTGGCGAAGGCGGCGCGGTTCTTCGCATACGTCGCCGCGCCATCGGGATCGATTTGCGACAGCACCTCCTCGGCCGTTCGGGCCATGCGCACGACGTTGCGCGGATCGAGCGTGTAGTGCGGATTGCCCTCGGGATGGATGTCGCCCATCTCGCGCGTCACGGCGCCTTCGGGGATCTCCAGGATCTCGAGGCCGCGGCTCATCTGTACGTGTCCTGCTGCGCCGACGACGATCTTGCGGTTGCGCGCGCCCTCGAGGATGAGCGGCAGCCAACCGATCTCGAGCTGCAGGCCGTTGTAGGCCAGCGCGTCGGCGCGGCGCAGCTTGGCGACGTAGCTGGGCTTAGCCTCCAGGTAGTGCGGGTTCATATAGCCCTTGGCAAGCGTCGTGAGATCGATGCGCTCCCCGCCCACGGCTTCGAGCACGGCAGCAACGTCGCTGGTCGTGGCGATGACGCGCAACTTGGCGCCTGCGCGCTGCGGCGCGATCGCGACGCACACGAGGCACGCGAGCACGCAAGCGAAGCGGCTGCTCCACGTTTGACGCACGGCGTGCTCCGATCAGTAGGCGTGGGCTGGATGCGAGCCCAGCGTGAAGTTGTACTGCAGCTGCAGCTCGGCGTACGTGTCGGAGGGCGCGTCGACGACGGCGGTTTGAAAGCGCAACGCACCGAACTCGCTGGGAACGAACGCCAGCATCACCGCACCGCGCTTCGTGCTCGTCTCCGCCGACGGATCGAGCAGATCGAACCTGCCCTGCACCCACCAGCGGCGCGCGAACTGCAGCTTGCCCAGCGCGTAGAAGCCGCGCGCGATGTCGGCCGGTGTCCCGGTGGGCGCGCCACGCTGCGCGAACTGGTATTCGGCCAGCAACTCGTAGCCGCGCGAACGCAAGCGTCGCGCCGAGCGCCACTTGTAGCGCGCAACGACCGAGAACAGCTGCGACCACGCTGTGTCGTCGGGCGTGCCGTTGCCGTTCGGCCCGGCCAGGTAGTCGGCGCCCAGCGAGAAGGTGGCTTCCTCGCTCACATCCCACAGCGCGTCGACGCCGGTCAGATAGGCGAGATCCCAGTCGCCGGCGCCGTCGAACAGGGCGTCGTCGCCGTTGTACGCGGCGCCGCGCAGCTCCAGGAACCACGGCGTCGCCGGCAGCCAGCTGACCTCGGCGCCGAACTCCGACAGCGCCTCGCCGAACACCGCGCCGCCGAACAGGCTGCGCTGGATGAACGGGAGCTGGTGCGTGTGCAAAGTGTTCTCGTGCCCCAGCGGCACGAACATCTGCCCGGCGCGCAGGCCGACGCCGTGCGGCAGCACGTTGCTGGTCACGTAGCCTTCTTCGATGCCGAGCTCGCCGTCCTCGAACGAGAAGATGAAGTCGGCCGAGGTGTAGGGGTCGACGGCGGCGCTGAACTGCAGCTCGGCCTCCTGCAACCGCGCCCCCGACTCGAGCCCCTCTGCGCGATCCACCGCGTCGCTCCATCCCGGGAATCCAGCGAGCAGAAACAGCGCGTTCAAGCTGATCGCCGGATTGAAGTCGCGCGAGATGCCTGTGGCCGTGGCCGTGCCCTCCGTTTGCGCGTGGACGACTCGCTCGCCCACGGACAGGAGCAGCAGCGCAATCGCGCTCATGTGGATGCGTCGATTCAAAGCGTGTCCTTCCCCTAGAGGTTTCGGCGAACCACGTCGCCGACAGCTCAACGCGTTGCGAACGCCACGCGCGCAGCCGCGTGCCGTTCGGCGGGCTGCATCGAGTGCGCAAGTGCAACGGCTTGCTTGACGATTTCAGACGGGGAAGGACGGAGGAGCGCGGCCGGAGTACGGAGAGCCATGGCCCGCGTGCAGCATCGAGTCACGCACGGGGAGCGCGTGGAAGCGCTCGCAGGCGGGTTCCTCGAAACGCACGACGTCGCGGACCAGCGCCGAGCACCCTGCGTGCGCCAGGCAGGCGGCACAATCGCCGTCGGAGTCGGCGTGCTGGGACGAGTGCGCAAGGGACGCCACGGCGGCCACGAGCAACAGGCCAATCGCAGCGGCGGCGACGAAGGTCGAGCGTGTGGAAGCGCGGCGCACGGCTTCCTCCCGTCGAAGGTGCGGAGCGCGGGTTGGGCGACCGTCTCCGCCTGGTCCTGGGGATACCGTAGCACCCACCGGCCTGTAAACCCCACCCCTGCCGCGCCGAGGTCCAGCGACGGACGAGAGTTGCGCCGAAGCTCGGCGACAGGCCGGAGGTCGACTCCGGGCACGGCTCTCCGGCAGTCCACACACGGCGAGCCGGGCGCACCCACCTTGACGCTCCGCGAGCCTGCGTGTAGATTCTGGTTGAGATTGAGTCTCAATAACAAGACGCCTGAGGTCGACCATGAAGTCCAAACTATATACTGAAAAAGCCTTTACGCTCGTCGAGCTGCTCGTCGTCATCGCCATCATCGGGGTCCTGATCGGCCTGCTGCTGCCGGCCGTGCAGAAGGTGC